>NZ_NQFP01000011.1:0-193364 GCF_002271665.1 Terribacillus sp. 7520-G
GTCCCAGCCTCTTTTTCTATAGTGGACCATTCCCTTCCACTCTTTTACATAATGGGTTGTACTGCCCTTTCCAAATACCATAAAATAGAATGATAGAAGGGATGCGAAAAATGCGATACATATCAGGTATCTGTCTTTGTTTATTATTGTTGGCCGGCTGTCAGGAAGAAACAGCCCCTGTATCGATCGAACCACCATCACAAGCACGAAGCGTTCCAGCTATATCCTATGCAATCAATCAATCAGGATTGCAGGTCACGACGAACAGCGGGGAGGATTGGATGCAGGTTCCTGTGGAAGTCGACGAGCTTTTTAGAGGAGAATACCAAGGCTCCAAAACGGAACTGATCGATCAAAGTTATAGCTTATCCGAAGGAAGACTGGCTTTTATCATCGGCGGCATGGGGCACACAGCTGTTTTATCATCCACGGACCAAGGCAGGACTTGGGAGACAGCGGAACTTCCTGATGCAATCGAAGGTGTCCGCTTACGTATCATCGGCTTTACTAGTGAACAGGATGGCTTCGTCATTCTGTCAGGCGGCAGAACCATGTCGGCGGAAGGCAACCAAATTTACCAAACAGCAGACGGCGGCAGGACATGGACTCTGACAGGCAGTGCACCCAGCGAACGGATTGTCCAGAGCGGCACATTCGTCTCCAAGGATATAGGCTTCATGACTTTCGGCTTAACAGGTCCTGCAGAATACTATCGTACAACTGACGGCGGAGCAAATTGGGGAGCGTTTGAAGTTGAATTGCCCGGCATATACGATGAGATCTTTACGGTAATGGAATCAGCAGAATTCGAAGGCGACCAGCTCATCATGACAATGGGACAAGGTTCAAACGGCGATTATTACGGCGGGAATGTGAAAGCCACACTTGTCTCAGACGACAATGGTGCCACATTCGACATGACTGGATTGATTGACCCCGACGATGTCATGACAGAGGAAGAAGAAGCAAATTGGCGGGAGAATGATTCTTACTATTAAGATATAAATAAGGCTTCAGCTCTTTGTTTTGAGAGCTGAAGCCTTTGATATTCACGACATGAATTAAATACTTTACTTATAGAATCAATTATAGTTTAGCATAGGAAAGTCATGCATTTTCACTGTCATTCTCTTTAGCAGGCTGCTAGGCTTACTTTCACTGTTCGATAAACATCCCATATCCCCAAACGCTAAAAAGCTGTCTTTGGCGCGAGATACGGCTACGTTCAATAAGCTTTTATTCGCATCAATAAAGAAACATCCGTCATTGTGACCATAAACAGTTGACATGATGATGATTTTTCTTTCTCCACCTTGAAAAGTATGGACAGTTCCAACATCCACAAGCGTCCGTAGCTCTTTCGAAAGCTTGTTCTTGATAACAGAGACTTGTGCCTTGAATGGAGTAATGATACCTACTAGCATTTTCTCCTCCTCACCCTGATAGCTTTCCTTGATTGCTGAGAAATTCTCATTTAACCATTCAGCAATTTTACTTGCTTCTTTTTCATTATATCTGCTTCCAGCTCTTTTTTGAGAATGCGCAGTAGTGACTTGTACGTGCCCTAAAGGCTTTATGGACAAGCTAGCTATCTTATTATCATCATCTAGTGCAGCTTTTCCTCTTTTAGGCTTTAAATTCCCCTTGTATACCAACCGGTTGCAGTATTCAATTATCTCATCATAACAGCGTCTATGTTCACTTAAGAATAATCCCCTATCGCTGTATTTTTCATATCTGCAGCTCTTGCATGCCACTTTCATAATACTGGATCCTGATGTATTCAAACCAAGATCACTGAGTTTGTCAAACTCTTCAATTGAATTGATGACTCCACTGGAAAGGGCCAAAGAAATATCCAAAGATTTATTAATATTCCATACCGGTTCGATTTGATGGACATCACCAACCACTACAGCTCGTTTGGCCAAAGAGAAAGAACATGCTGCAATCTCCGGTGAGACCTGCCCCGCTTCATCTACGATCAATAAATCGATGTAATCATATAGATAATGTTCTTTTCCGTTATCATATGCCAATAACATTTTAGGGAGCTGGTAAAAAGTCATAACGAAACATGGAGATACCATACTCAAGTTCTCATACATCCTTTGAAGAACGTTTGGAAAGTTTTTTCCTTTCTGATTGTCCGTCAGTCTCCTTGCCTGCAGCCATCGACATTCATAGTAATGGACTGCCAGCCAGAAAGAAGCATACTTAGCAGTGGTATCCAAGAACTCATTGAGACCACATAATGAATTCATATTTACATCATTTGAACTTACAATCTTTAAATCGACTAACTTTCTAATATAATCCTTATATTTTGTTGTAAGATCAATTACTTTGCTCTCCAGGCTCTTTAGATTTTCCATTTCATTTCTTATATCCTGTGTTTTTTTACTATATATAGAAATGATCTCATCTTCATTCATTGACTCATTTATATATGTTTCCTCCGGTTGAATGAAGTATCGGATACGATCTTCCTTTCTCTTTTTAAAGTTCGGCAAAAAACCAAACCATCGAATCATTTTTGGCAGCTTATTAAAATGAGCTATCCATTCATCGATTCTGGCGCTGATTGCATTATACTGCTCCTCTAACTGAACACGCTGCCTTCCTAAAATCTCAATGTATGTCTCCATATCGTATTCACTGGTGAATTGTTGATTAAATTCCTCCATTACAGACAAAAGGCTCTCTCTTATTCCGTTAACTTCTGTAAGTCTCTCCCAAATAGCTGACTCGCATTCCAAAATATCAGTAAACGCTTGTCCGAAATAATCCTTGCAAGCATTCAGCATTTTAACAGTAGATTCTTTTATGTTATCTTCACTTTCCAATTTATCGAAAAAATGTTTACCACGCGGATTAGTGAACTGAAATCCCTTTCTTTTTGCTTCTTCCTCCTTACTTATAGAGGGGAAGTACACAGCAAAGCTATCAACTCCTGTTATCCATCTTGTTTCCAAATCACTTTCCGTCCATTGTTTCTCCATTTTTCCGAACGACTCAATAATATTTGTTACTGCTTGATTATTCGTTGACGATGCAACTATCACTGGTGCGGTTTCTTTCTTAATTGCTCGTTCAACAAAAAGATTTGCAACTAATGATTGAAGCAATGTTGTTTTCCCTGTACCAGGTGGCCCATTTACAGCAAGAATTTCCCCTTCGTCCATTGCATTAAAGTGATGAAGGCATTCCCTTTGTGATGGGGATAAAGGGTACTCTCCCCCCATTTGCCCCAGGTGCTTTTTCATATTTGAGGAATTGTCTGCGAGCAAAGGGGTCAATGGAGTTACTTCTTGCTTCATAAAATTCTGATATAATGTGTGCTGACTGAGATCACTTGTCAATAAATGATCATATAGCTTCAGCAGGGCCGCTGTAGAGTTTATCGTTTCATCTCTGATAATATATATTTTTTCATCCAGTTCCATACCGTTGACCAGATTGGCAGTGATTTTGGTTTTAGTGACTTGTTCATACATATCACAGACAAATGTATAGTATTCTTCCCAACTCGACATTTTTTTGAGTCTATAAAAATTATCACTGAAAAATTCATCGAAGTCGTTCAGTGATCCAACAGCGATGTCTTGGTCTATTATCGGTGTAAGATGTTCCCTTGCTATCCAAGGATATTTATTATCAGATGGTTCCAATACCCCCTCAGAAGTAAGCGTTGCTGGAACATAATAGATACCATTTAAATCGTCCAGTTCATGTTTGTCATACTTTTTTTCCTGGCCATCAAAGATTGTTTTTATAGACTTAACTATAAGTATGACAGGAAGAGTTTGCTGACTGAATTTCTTTTTATTTTGTAATCTGTCAAAGTGCTTTTTGTCTGTCTTGCCATATTGAATTTCATTGATGGACGCAACTGCAAATTCATTATTTTTAAAATCAATTCTTAGTTTAGAAGCAATACTATCCCTGAAATACTTTGTCATGTTAAACGTCATGTTGTTTGAACCCTCCAATGGAACCCGTACATTCCTAAGTGGTAAATCTATACATATATATACTATCGGAAAATTATATCATCTTTTTAATACAAATTATTCCTGACTCATGAATTCAGAAAAAGATACGTTGTTCATCCACTTTATTTAATACTGTCTTCATCTAAAAAGAGATATTCCTTATCTGCCTCTTCATAGAAATATGACCCCTATGATGCAAATAAAAAAGAAGCTGTGGCTTCCCTTCAATAAGTGGAAGTCATCAGCTTCTAACAAAGCTATTTATTAATTTAGAGATAACACTGCCACGCACTCCACATGCATCGTATGCGGGAACAAATCAACCGGCTGCACTTGGTCCAATGTATAACCGAATTGTTCGAGTTCCTTGACATCGACTGCAAATGATTCTGGGTTGCAGGAAACATAAACGATCCGCTTCGGCTGGGATCGGCCGATCTTTCGCATTACTTTACCGCCTGCGCCGGAGCGCGGCGGATCCAGCAATAGCAAATCAGGAGTTCCCAGCTGGTCCAGTACACGGTCAATGCCATATCTTGCGTTTTCAGCCAGGAAGTATGTGTTGTCAATGCCGTTATCTGCTGCATTTCGTTTCGCAGATTCAATGGAGCTTTCCACGATTTCGATGCCGGCAAGCTTTTCCACCCTGCTGGCAAATGGAAGGGAGAAGGTCCCCACTCCGCAGAACAGCTCCAGCATTTTTTCATCTTTCTTCGGCTGGGCCATTTCAAGGGCAAGGTCGATCAGTTTCTGAGCCTGTACCGGATTCGTCTGGAAGAATGTATCGAACCAAAGACGATAGCGATAGCCTCCGATTTCATCATAAATGAAATCACGTCCCGCCAAGACATGTGTATCCTCTGACTGTGTACGGTCAGCCCAATCCGTATTGACAAGCCATAGCAGACTTTTCACCTTTGGATGTTTTTCCTCGATTCGCTGCTTTAAATCCTCTACCGCTTGTGCCAATTCCCCATCAGGAGTTTCTGTCGCAAACAGCCCCAGCATGATTTCGCCCGTGATGAACGACTGCCTTACCATCAAATGACGAAGCAGACCTTCGTGTTTCTCTTTGTTATAGCCGCTCAATCCATGATCTTTGGCCCATGCCGCCACTTCCATGACGGCATCCTTCATATCGCCGCCGGCGATCAGACATGTTTCAAGCGGGATGATATTGCGGAAATTCCCCTGTTCATGCAAGCCCATCGAGCCATCCGCAGCAAATGTGAACTCCATCTTATTGCGGTAATGCCATGGATTGTCCATGCCGATGGTGTCCTTCACCAGTGCAGGATCAAAGCCCTGACCGATCAATGATTCCTTCACATGAGCTGTTTTTTGTCTTAACTGTCCCTCGTATTGCCAGTGCTGCCATGCACAGCCGCCGCAAAGATCAAAATGAGGGCATGGTGCCGCAACACGTTCCGGACTGGCCTCCATCACTTCCTCCAAAGCAGCTTTTGATCTTTTCGCATGCGGCCAAGCTACCGTTGCCCGCACTTTTTCGCCTGGCAATGTTTTGGGAATTGTCAGTTTCACCTTACGCGGCTTATCCTGTCCTCTATCGATCCATACTGCGGCCTGGCCAGACCCTTTATTGTCTAAATGGCTGATTTCTGTTTCCATGACTCTTGGTTCCATGATTTCACGTGCCATCTTCATTTTACTTTTCCTCCTTTCTTACGGAATCGATTAATCTATCATATAATGAAAGGTAATTTCTTAAAATGATTCCTATACTTTTTTATCATGTTTTGCCGCTGGATGCCAGATAAATATTTCAACGGCTTTCCTATGCGGCCCATTCTCTAAATGAGGCATACCGATTAGGGACACTCTTAGTCCATAAGCTTCCTCCACATTCCGAGCAAAAAGCATTTGCTGGCATCTTGCTATCCGCGACTCTCCTTGATGTTCCAAACTCATTTTCTGCCATGTCTCTTTTTACTTTTACTATTACCTCGCTGCCGCTTTCATTAAGTTGAGTATCAGTCGACTCAACTACCTGGTGCGGCTGGCCACAATCTGGGCAATAGTATCCAAACTTGTTTATCTTGTTATCCTGCAAGTTTACCGCAGGTACATAAGCTGAATCCCCTCTCATCGTAGTAAAACTGATGGCAAAGAAGGTAGGTCTAACAGGTTTTACTCTTCCGCTCCGTATCCACTCTGAATGGTACCTTATTAGTGATTCCGTCTTAGTAATAACGTGAACGATTGCTCCTGGAATGATTTCCTTTATCTCCTCTGGCCATTTCTTTGTGAGAGATGGAGGAACCATTACACAACAAAAATAACCTTTTTGACCTTTATTTTTATGATAAGCATCCGCAATAGCAGCAAGCATAGTTGTCTTACCGGTGGACATCTCACCTTGAATGATGAAATTATCTTCATGTTTCAACCGCTTTGCAATTGCAGTAGAAACGTGGGCCTGAACTGGAAACAACTCTCTCTTATAACTACTGAAATGCTCTGATACTTCATCTTCCATGGGGTTATGAGTAGGCATAACTTGAGCAGAAATCTTCTCAATCATGTCATCAACGTAGTTGGTCATATAGCTATTGAGATCCACTACATCATGTAAGTTCTCGCCTTTACCATGCTTAGGAAACTGCAGCTTTCCTGCTTTAATTAATTTTGAAATTAAAGCATCCGCTTCATGCTCTACCATTCTTAGTCTGAGCAATGTAAAGCCTTCTTGAAATAATCCAGGATCCTTGTAGAAGTCTACTCTCTCCAAATAATTGTGTAGGACCAATTCCTGATACACACAATCTTTCCATTCAGGAAGTATATGTAATCCGTATTGTCCCCCGCCAAGTATTTGTCTAAGATTTTCTGCAGGATCATCCCCAAATGAAAGAATATATTCTTCATTTGATAAGACTTTATCGTGGACTATAGCTAGTGCCTTAGTTCCGTTTGCAAGGGTTATTGGAAACTTCTCATACTTCCCTTTCTCTGAGCTAAATTGAAACTCTTTTTCGAAAGAAAACTGAGATAGACCTTTTACACCATGTCCGAAATAAAGGCCATTGCTACCTATATCTACGGCTGCTTTCATTGCTTCAAGTGTAGAGTCACTTCCGGATATGATAGCAAAGAGTAAATTAGGCGGCACTTGTGCCTCATTTTCAGTCTCTTCAACAGCAAGCGAATAACAATATGCATCCTGCCAAGCCTGGTCCATATATATATCAATCATCTTAGGAGAATCTTTCTCATTTACTAAATCCCATTGAACTTGATTCATTTTATTACCTAAACACCAAAGGATAGAGGTTTCTCTCTATCCTCTAGCAATAGGAGTCACCTCCATTTTTAGTTATTCATGTACTTATACGATTTCAGAAGCTTCATCCCTCACCTTAGCAAAATCCGAAATAGAGATTTTTAGCTTTTCGGCTTGGATAGCTTTTGAAATTCCGAGTTCTTGAAGTCTTTTTTGGTCTTCTGACGCCAACTGATGTAGATGACTCTTCAGCCAATCGAATTGATTTGGTGTCATAATAGTAAACCCCTTACGTTTATTATTCTCGTTACTTCTGAAAGATTTACTTGCCGCCAATTAGATTGGCTTTCCCATGATTTCATAAAAAGCATCCTCTCTCTTTTGTTTTATATAGAAAAACGAGAAGCCTGGTTAACACCATGTTTCTCGTAGATCCCGCTGAGGGCATAAAAAAACAGCCCTTGAGTTTAATAGTAGGAATAAACCTAGCTATCAACCACAACAGCGGCGCCTATGCGATATTCTGTCTCACCTTTGAATCTCCATATGACTTTCTTTTGATGGACCTTTTCTAAGGCGGAGATAAATTTCAAAGCTTCCTGCAGCGCCTCTTTTTTATTGCGAGTCTTACAGCGATAAAACTCTCTTTTATCACCTTTGTAAATGTACTCAATCTGAGCTCTTGCCTTCATAACCCGTTCGAACCTTGCTAAGCCATTACTTCTTGAATTTGTACTTAATTTTGCTGTGTTGCTCCCCATGTTTAAAACATCCTTTCTGAAGTTAATTTATATAAAACGCAAAAAAGCGCTCTTCAGAGTCTATTAAATACACTAATGTGTAGACAATAGCTCCAAAGAGCGCGTTACGTTTCATAATAAGGTTAATTAATCACCGCGAACCAGTAATGGTTGCTTTAAAAATAGAAATGGTATTTTAATTACATAATTTTACTATAGTTTTTCACAAGATGAAACATTGAATAATTATTGAATAGAATCACTCTATAAAATAGAGCTACCGTGGAATTAATTCTGTAAGATCGTAAGCAATCTAATTATATCCTGAATTATTCCTGTAACTTATAGTAGTATAGTGGAATTCCTTTCGGACTCTGTGGACCGGCAATAACAATATAAGCAGGTTTATCTATATTATAATCGTTATAATAATAGTAAAACTCTCCCAATTTAAGATCTGTCGTGATTTTAAGGTCAATAGATTTTCCTTCCTGGTAATCACTGAGGATATTAAATAAGCCTCGATTGTCTTGCTTTAAAGCATCACTAGTATAAGCAACTGTTGCAAGGTTAATAAAGCCTTTATATTGCTCATATATTGCAAACTTGTTTTTTATATCAAGATTACTACTACTCTTTTTTGTAATTTTAATAGGTAGTTCAAAAACAACATCTTGTTTGTCCGGATAATCCTCGCTTTGTTTTATTAGCGGCTCGCTAGCTTTACCATAAGTCAATTCTAAATCACCCATGGTAATAACTTCACCAGCATGTACATCTACTCTGTATGTTTCAAAGTGCTTACGTTCATCATTTACAATATTTACTCTAACAATGAATCCTATAATAATGACTAAAATAACGGGAATTATAATATAGATATATTTATTTTTAAATTTACTCATTCATAACCGCGCCTTCAGAAATAGTGTATGTATCATCAGCCACTTGTTCTAGGAAATCATGATCATGACTTGTTACTATAATTGTCTTTCCCTCAGACTTTAGCGTCTTTAAGATTCTGATCAGTTGTTGTATCCCCTTCTCATCTAATGCATTTGAAGGTTCATCAAGCAATAGCAAGTCTGGGTTCTCCATTATTGCTTGCGCTATACCTAAACGCTGTTTCATTCCCAGGGAATATTTTTTATATTTTCGCTTATCATTAGGGTCTAATCCAACTAAACTAATAGTGTTCTTAATCTCTTCTTCACTAATTCTATTTTTAACTTTCGCTAAGAATAATAAATTTTTATAACCAGTGTAATCGGGAATGAAGCTTGGATACTCAATTAATACACCAATACTTTCAGGAAATGGCGTATCTTTTCCTACAATTTTGTTATTCACTAATACTGTTCCTTCGGATGGCTTGACTAAACCAGCAATAGCTCTTAAAAGCATTGTCTTTCCAGATCCATTATAACCACGAATTCCATGGATCTTTCCCTTTTCAAGAGAAAGATCTATATTATTTAAAATAACCTGTTTCTTGATTATCTTTGATACATTTTCACATCTTACATACAAGGTTAATTCTCCCCCTTTTCACTTATAAGGTCTATTTTTTTCACAATAATCATTTCAATAGTAAAGAAAATTAAAACTAGAATACCTACCCAAGAAAACAAAGTTATTATATTCTGTTTTAACATAATGGATTCACTCCAACGACTGAACATTGTATAATTGCCGATCAGAAAAATATTTTTACTAAAAATAGAAAGAAAGTTAAATGTAAACACTATAATGAAAGTAATTATTTCACCTATAATGACACTTCCAATCTCAAAAAATATCGCTTCTAAGAATAAGGCCATAATTAAAAAAAAGTAGAAAATAGATACAATCTTCCAATTTGTAATGAAAGAAGGCTCTATGCCAAACATCAAATACTGTAATAGGGACACTAGAAAAATACATAAAAGAAATACTGATATGTATAAAGCGGTATATATCAACAATGAAATTATCTTACTTATCACAAATCTTCTAAACCCTGTGCGCATAATAATAAAGCCACTGCTTTTTGTTAAGTCTACCGCAAAGAATGTTCTTAATGAAATAAAGAAAAGAAGCTGAAAAACCAACCAAAGATAAGGAATCCGAAACTCCCCAGTACGTTTAAATTCTTCAAGGTCACTTTCTGAAAAACCATTCCAAAACCGACTAATAGATATCCATTCTGTTTCTTTGCTTATATTATTTAACTCAAAAATAAAAATAAAAAAGAAAGTAATAAGCAAAAAAAGTACAAACTGAATTATTACAAGATGCTTACTGTAATGAAATCTCATTAGAACATCTCTTTTTATCATTGATAACATGAAACACTCACTCCTCTTTTCTTCGGATTACATCGGTTAGTACTAAAAGGAGTCCTATCAATAATAAGATATTTTCAAGCAATGCAAAGCTTGTCCCAAAAAGTGAGAAACCTGGCCTATATAAGAGCTTAGTAGAGCTAAATAAGAAATGTCCTAGCACATATTGGTCGCAAAGTGTTAGTAAAAATACAATTATAAAACTAGCTTCTCTTGAAAATTTCTTTGCTAAAATAGTAACCAATAAGCCTATATTTATTAGGTTAAGAAAACAGAATATTAATAGGAAAGAAATATTTAAGACGTCGTTTGCAGTAATAGTTTTAGATGCTAAAGGAAAACAAGCAAATGTTATTATGCCAATTAGTAAAGTTCCCCAAAATGCAATAATGCTTAATTGTATAATATAAAGAAATAGCAATTGCTTAGGATTATTTATTCTTATTTGAATATATATCGAGATGCTTTGTAGATTACCTAATAGTGAGGTTATTAGAACAAACGGAACTAAGAACCAATAAACCCACCTGTAATAGTAATCAAGATTATAAGTAATAACATGAAAGGGCCTCGGGATATTATCGTTGGTATCATGAAGAACAAATAAAATAAAAAAGTAAGATACTAATAATAAAATTCCGAGCGCTATATATGTGTATAAATTTCTTCGATTTACGAAGAAATATCTTATGCTAAATTTAATAAGGTTAGTATTTATCAATATTTCTACCACCATTAATAACAAGGATACAAGTACTAATAACTACAAAAATACAAAATAGCAAGACACTCCAGAGATATACAGGAACTGGTGGATGCATTCCTAAGAAATACAATGGTGATAAGCTTACTCCTAAGAAATCCCCTAATACTGACATAAGTAAATTTATTAGTACAGGTATAGCTATTACTACTAACGTTACCCGGAAATATAAACAAAGCATTGTACCAAAAGTAGCAAAAATGCTCCCAATCAAACCTGATAAACAAATATAAATCAATGTATGTATCAGGGGATATTTCAACTCAATATCATAGAACAATGTTTCAAATGAATTTATTCCATCTATATAATAGATGAATGGATTGGGTGAAATGGTCGGAAATGTAAGGGAAAATAGAAGGAAGTTCAGCAAAATTGGTAATGAAATTACCACAAAACCTGCGAGTGCACTTACTAATAGCATAGAAGATAAATACTTATACTTTCCAGATCTCATATCATTAGATGATGATATTTAGTTTTTTTATCAATAAGAAGCTGAGTACTAAAAGGCAGCACTGCTAGGATAGGCAACATCATAAAAAACATATTTACAATTTCAGACATACTGACATTCAGCCAAAGGAGATATGCTGAATTTGGAATAATGGACGTCTCATTTGTTGAGATACTTGTAGTTTGCAAGAAGTGTGCCATTGTTATGAAACAACCAATTAAAATACTAATATAAAAAAATTTACTATGTAATAACCTGCTAAATTGAACTGCTAGCAAAATGCTCATAACTCCTTTCCTTTTTAGGAAGGATAAACGCTAGAATACCTATTATGTAATTTTAATTAAAGGCCTACTACAGTTGTGCCGCTCTCCGGGTTATAATCAGGACTCCAGTTAACCTTCGCTTTTACAGTCTTATACCATAAATCCATATGTCCATGGAAACGAACCTGTACTCCATCGAAAAAGTCTTCATAAGCAGTATTATAGACTTCGTATTTTTTTCCAGGGTTAATAGGGAATAAACCTTTATTATTAACTCTAACCCAATCTGTTCCTTTTCCGTAATGTGCATCTGCTTGAGGCTCAACGGAGAACTTATAACTTGATGTATTTTTAATATACATAGAAGATGATGAACCTTTTCTTCTTGCATTTGTATTATCATTTTCATCAAAGCCAGAAAAAGCAAAGGTGAATGTAGAATCTGTGTAGTCTGCAGGCTGAGCTGCTTGTACACTAATTGCAGCTGAACCAAAAGCACCTAAAAATACTAATAATGCCAAAATCTTTTTTAATAAAGTAATTTTACCCAACTCCTCAAAATATTACTAGCATTTATCCTATGTCACACTACCATGGTCCTACTCGAATGGTCAATATTAACTATATTTTTTAAGAAAAAAAAACTAAATTTCTTGTAATAGTGATCATTTATTAAGGGAATTTTGTTTGATCTCTATGCATACTATGTGTGTACGACTGCTTGGTGCAGCTTTTCCTCAATCTGCACCACTTCTCGATCAGTACCTTATACTTCCGGATAGAAATAACTGTAGCATTTGATAATGCTAAATAAAATAACGAGAAAAAGCATCTACTTTCTCTCGTTATTTTATGTTATTTGATTTTTTCTTTTGTTATAGAAACTCAAAATTCTTTCCATCATAAAGCTAATCTCGTCAAAAAAATCTACCCTTATCATTTATTTTACCTCTGAAGCATTTCTTGCATCTACCTTACTAACTCCATGTACTGTTCTTCGTTGTAACAAATACAATAGCCAATCCCCTGCAGGTAACCATCTAATTTCACGGCATCAGCAGCTTTAATGTTAGGTATGTGCTCATTAAGCTTATTTTCAAATTCCGCCTCGTCTTCATCATTATCAGGTAAGTATCGTCAAAATATCGGCTTATAAAAAGATGCAGCTCAAAAAATATCTTTAAACAAAAAAAGACTCGATCCGGATTAAGGAATCGAGCCCTTTCAAGTGAAGGATCAAGGATATTCAATCGGGGTGCCAGGTCCGATCGGCAGCCCAATCCACATCCAAATCAGCATCATCACCACCCAGCCGAGGCTGAAGACAATGGAGTACGGAAGCATCGTCGAGACCAACGTCCCGATTCCGACCTTCTTATCATATTTTTGAGCGAAAGCGATGACGATGGCAAAGTATGGCATCAATGGGGAGATGACATTTGTGGTTGAATCCGCTATTCTGTACACCAGCTGTGTGAATTCAGGTGAATAGCCTGACAGCATCATCATCGGGACGAACACAGGGGCCATGATCGCCCATTTAGCAGAAGCGCTGCCGATGAACAGATTGATGAAGCCAGAAACGACAACGAAGGTCAGGATCAGGGGCACTCCTGTAAAACCAGTTGCATCAATGAAAGCTGCACCTCTTACTGCCAAGACAGTACCAAGGTTCGATTCATTGAAATAAGAAACGAATTGAGCCGCAGCAAAGGCTAAGACGATGTACGACCCCATCGTTGCCATTGTTTCCGATAATTGATCAGCGACATCCTTATCATTTTTGATTTCTTTTGTGAGCAGCCCATAAACAAGACCCGGGATAAAGAATACGATCAGGATGACCGGAACCAGCGTATTCAAAAATGGTGCGTCGATGATATTGGCTTCTCCCGCCCGCAATGGTCCCCATGAAGGAATGACGAGCAAGGCAATCCCTATAAGGGTAAGGAGAAATGCAATAAGTGCTCCCCATAGACCCTTCTTCTCTTGCGGCCTGAGGTAATTGACATCTTCATTTACACTGCCTTTATAAGTGCCTAAACGAGGTTCCACGATTTTATCGGTGACCCATGTACCTAAAATTGTGAGCAGGAAAACAGACGCGAACATGAAGTAAAAGTTCATCGCATAATTGATACCCTCCGCATAATCCGGGCTGATAATCGCCGCCGCGTCCTGCGTCATGCCTCCAAGCAGCGGATCAAGCGAAGTCAGCAGGAGGTTTGCACTATAGCCGCCGGATACCCCGGCAAATGCCGCAGCCAGACCAGCCAATGGATGACGCCCAAGCCCTGCGAACAACACCGCTCCCAACGGAGTCAGCACCACATATCCTGCGTCAGCTGCCATACTGGACATGACACCGCCGAATACCAAAGCTGCCGTCATCAATGTACGCGGAACAGATGTCACAAGCCCGCGCAAAGCCGCACTGATCAATCCAGAGCGTTCTGCAATCCCGATACCAAGCATCGTTACCAGCACAGTCCCAAGCGGTGCGAAATCGGTAAAATTTGTTACCGCACTTTCGAACAGATAGAGAATCCCTTCTGCGTTCAGCAGATTTTTGACCGCGATTGTTTCCCCTTCATTGACCGGGTCTTCTACACTGACCCCGATGGCAGAAAAAACCGCGGATAAAACAACAACAATCGCCGCAAAGATGAAAAACAATGTTACCGGATGAGGAAGTTTATTCCCGACACGTTCGATACCATTCAAAGCACGCATGACGAAACCATTCTTTTGTGACTGTTCCACGTTTTAATCCCCCTATTCAGACTAGATTAAAAATTCAAACAATCGTATGAAAATAACACCCTAAGTATAGACAAGAGCTCCCATGAATGAAATAGGCAAAATAGCCAGTTGTAGGAGCTGCAGCTATACATGAAAAAGACCTAGCATCCGGAAAGATCACTTCACGAACACCAGGTCTAAATCAGGATATTCATTTACTTTGCATATCTGTGCTGAGCCAGCTTAATTCCTTCCGCCGCGCGTGTTGGATCTTGCCTTTCCTCTTCTTTGTTCATCCGGCTTCTTACCCTCGCCGTTCTTTTTCTCCCTCGGAGCATAGGAGTCTTTTACCATGGAATACCCCTCCTCATTGAATTGGTACAGGGTTAGGATTACCGTAATAGAGCGTGTTATACAGGCTGCAGGTCCGGGCGGCCGGTCTTTTTTTTGCACGTATTCCGCCCGGCATCCATAAATCATAAATCATCTTCCTTCAAAAGGACAAATATCCCCATTTGGTTGACTCCCTACTCCCGTCTCCTTATTACCAGCAATGAAGCAGCAGGTAAAATAAACAAAACTAACGGAATAGCCCATATCAGGGATTTCTTGATAAACAAATTCCGTTCATAATCACTGGCTAAGAATGGCTTCTCAACTTGGTATTCCCCGTCTTTAGTTTGGATTCGAATGTCCTTTACCTGGACCAAGTTATCTTTTTGTTTTAAATCAAGCCAATCCCCATTGACCTCATTCAGACTTTTGACGACTTCTTTTAAACCATCAAGTCCAAGATAAGGATGGTAAAAAGCGGATAAATATGATTGGCTGTATTTTGATCCAGTTTCTATTTTAGCGTTCAATTTCTCCATGGCTTTGGCATCGCCTTGCTCGATATAACCCAAAGTCTCTGGATAAATAATCATACCATGCAGGAAATCGGGTTTCGATTCATGCATGGGGGCATACTCGCTTTGCCATGTTGAATCAGTAAGCTGCAATTGCCCGACATAAGAAGAGAAATGTTTAGAGACTATACGATAACCTTGCTGGGAGATTGCATAGTGCGGCGCCTCAAAAGCAATCGGATATAAATCATGTGCAACCAGCTCCTCCACACCGCTTCTGATTGCATTTTCCATATATCCCTTCTCGTATTTTTCTCCTTTCTTTACAAATTCATCATACTCCTCAGCAGTTGAAAAATCCGATCTTTGCTTCGCTTTATCTTTGGCTGGTTGATAAATGGGCCGATCATTCTCCGCATCCCAAAATTCAAATCCCTCTCCTGTCTCTGAGCTGCGGTATTGGTGCTTGTAACCATGCATGATGATACTTGCGCCGTTTTCTTGCATATACCGCAATGTATCCACTAATTTCGGCGAATCAGAGAGATGAACAATTTTGTCTTTATTTTCATATACAGGAATCACCGCAACCATATACGGGATATTTTCCTTCTTCAAATATTCAGCTTGTTCCCGCAATAATTCCGGATCTGCCATTGGATGCACATCCTCCAGTCTCAGATATTTGACGGTCCCCTTGCTCCCGTCATTCAGAAAAAGACGAAACGACTCCGTGACTACCTCCCCGAAAGGGTTATACAGATTCTGCCCGGAAAAGTAATAATCATCTTCCTCATTCACCACAAGAGGCAATGATCCGCTGCCATCCGCTTTATATCCAAACCCCGAGACCTCTGCATCGTCTGCAGATACCAGCTGACGAATATCCATAAGCTCTCCTCTTTCGTATACAATTCAGGTTTCCTAACTTCTTTAGTTATATCATATTGGAAATCCTCCTAGATAAGCCATTGTTTTGCAGTCCTTTTGCTCTTGCATGCCATACCGAATCATCCCCCCACAATGGTACCCATGCCTCCAATCGATGGGCACGCTTTCCGCGCATTGGACCAATTCGGTATTGATTTATCGGGTGCAAAACGATGGGAAGGTATGAAACCAAAAAAACAGGAGGATTTATAATGGCCTATAAAGATTTTCGCGATTTTCTTTCTACATTGGAAAAAGAAGGGCAGCTTTTGACCATAAGTGATGAAGTGAAGCCTGAACCTGACATTGCAGCGGCTACAAAAGCAATGAGCAAAATGGGCGCTGAAACGCCTGCCATGCTATTTGATAATATTTATGGCTATACAGATGCAAAAGTAGCTATGAATGTAATGGGTTCCTGGCCAAACCATGCGTTGATGATGGGATTGCCGAAGAACACGCCTCTGAAGGATCAATTCTTTGAATTCGCCCGTCGATATGATCAATTTCCCATGGAAGTAAAACGGGAAGAGACTGCACCATTTCATGAAGTGGAAATTACGGAGGACATCAATCTTTTTGAGATTTTGCCATTGTTCCGTTTGAACCAAGGAGATGGCGGTTTCTATCTGGATAAGGGTTGTGTCATTTCCCGCGATGTGGAAGACCCGGAAAACTTCGGCAAACAAAATGTCGGTATCTACCGCATGCAAGTAAAAGGAAAAGACCGCATAGGGATCCAGCCAGTCCCGCAGCATGATATTGCCATCCACTTGCGTCAGGCAGAAGAACGAGGCGAAAATCTGCCTGTGGTCATTGCCCTTGGAAATGAGCCTGCCATCACGACAGCCGCAGCAACACCACTGCTTTATGATCAATCCGAATATGAAATGGCAGGAGCCATTCAAGGCGAGCCATACCGAATTGTAAAAGCCAAAGATTCCGATCTTGATATTCCTTGGGGAGCGGAAGTCGTACTTGAGGGTGAACTTTTGGCAGGCGAACGTGAATTCGAAGGTCCGTTTGGCGAATTCACCGGCCACTATTCCGGCGGAAGAAGCATGCCTGTTATCAAAATCAATAGAGTCTATCATCGTAAAAACCCTATATTCGAACATCTTTACATCGGCATGCCATGGACAGAAACAGATTACATGGTTGGTATCAACACCAGTGTGCCTTTGTATCAGCAATTGAAAGAAGCATTTCCAAACGAAATCGTGGCAGTGAACGCCATGTACACACATGGATTGGTAGCGATTGTATCCACGAAGCGCCGTTATGGCGGTTTTGCCAAGGCAGTGGGAATGCGCGCCATGACTACACCGCATGGACTAGGCTACTGCAAGATGGTCATCGTTGTGGATGAGGATGTCGATCCATTCAATCTTCCACAAGTGATGTGGGCACTATCCACCAAGCTGCATCCAAAACATGACACTGTCATCATTCCTGACCTATCTGTCCTTGCATTGGATCCTGGTTCCTCACCAGCAGGTATCACGCACAAAATGATCCTGGATGCAACGACACCATTGGCACCGGAAACAAGAGGCCATTACTCACAACCTCTTGATTCCCCGCTTGATGTGGATAAATGGGAACAACGGTTACGGGAATTATTAAAATAAAAGGAGTGTTCGATATGCATACTTGCCCTCGATGTGAATCAAAAGAAGCCACTGTTGTAGCAAAGTCGCCAGTTGAAGGTGCTTGGGAAGTCTATATGTGTCCGGTATGTATTTTCACATGGCGTTCCATTGAACCGGAAACGATCACGAACCCAGAAAAATATAATCGTGCTTTCAAGGTTAATCCAGATGATATCCCATCTGCAGAGAATGTTCCGGCTCTTCCTGCCAGATATATAAAATAATAAAAATACCATATAACAGGGCTAGTCTGTAACAGGCTAGCCCTGTCCTGGTATATCGATTTTCAGAAAGGATGTGCAAGCATGGAAATATCGGAAGAATTGTATGAGCTGCTCAATGGATCCGATTTGCAAGACAAACAGCATGAAGCAATGCTTTTCATGACAGTGACCGAGGATGGCTGGCCGCATAATGCCATGGTCAGCGTCGGGGAAGTCGTAGCTTTGGATAAAGAAAATCTAAGAATCGCACTTTGGCCGGGAACCACCACGGCAAAGAACTGTATACGAACCAAAAAGGCCACACTGGTATCCGTATATAAAGGAAAGGTCTTTTATGTCCGTCTTGCCTTGAGTCCCCTTGGCGTACTGGCAGACGCCAAGCATCCTTTGGAGCGATTTGCGGCAAAGGTGATTTTTTATAAAGAAGATACCGCTAAATATGCGGAGATTACTTCCGGCATCCACATTGACTTGAAGGATCCGGAGTCCGTCCTTGATCGTTGGAAAGAGACAATCCGGGAAACACTGTGGTAAGGAGGTGCAGCTATGGACGAGTCTTCCATCCGGGAGAACCGGAAAGACGAGCATGTACAGCTTGCATTGACTGCCGAAAAGGCAGCCCGCTCTGATTTTGATGATTTAACCTTCATTCACCGCTCCCTTCCTGAAACGAATCTAGATGAAATTGATGTAACCGCAAAAGTGGGGAATCTGCAGTTGGATTCCCCTTTGTACATCAATGCCATGACAGGGGGCAGTGTGAACACAGGAGCAATCAATGCACAGCTGGCAGAGGCAGCTGCAAAAACCGGTATTGCCATCGCGGTTGGCTCCCAGCATTCCGGCCTGCGAAAGGCATCACTCGCAGATACCTATAAGGTGGTCCGCAAAAAAAATCCCGCTGGTATCGTGTTCAGCAATGTTGGAGCGGATGTATCAACGGACTTCGCTTTACGAGCGATCGACATGCTGGAAGCAGATGCGCTCCAGATTCATTTGAATGTTCCCCAGGAAGTCGTGATGCCTGAAGGTGAGCGGCAATTTTCAGGCTTGCTCAGGAAAATCGAGACCCTCCTCACAAAGACATCCATACCTGTGATTGTAAAGGAAACTGGTTTTGGCATGAGCTTCGAGACCCTCTCCCAGCTGCAACGTATCGGTGTGCGATATGTAGATGTCAGCGGCCGCGGCGGCACGAATTTTATTACGATTGAAAACGAACGGCGGGCGGAAAAAGATTTCCGTTACCTGAATGGCTGGGGGCAGTCGACACCTGTTTCTTTGCTGGAAGCTCAGCCATTTTTACAGGATATGACCATCCTGGCCTCCGGCGGCATACGCAATCCATTGGATGCAGCGAAATCATTGGCACTTGGAGCAGCTGCAGCCGGTGTTGCCGGCTCCTTTTTAAAGATACTGCACACAAAAGGTACAGACGGCTTGATCAAGGAAATAAACAGGTGGAAAACGCATTTGAAAATGATCTTTCTTATGCAGGGCACCCGTTCCATCCAAGACATGCAGCGTAATCCCATCATGGTGACTGGATCACTTCGTGAATGGTGTGAACTTCGTGGGATTTATCCAGAAAAGCTTGCCAGACGGAAAAAGATATAGCCAAATAAAGACTGCTGCCTGTCAATGGCAGCAGTCTTTATTATGGTACGACTCATTTCATTTCGGACAATCGTTCAGCTGTCTTGGCAATATTTTCATATGCATTTTTCAACTCGCCAATGGTCCCATAATTTTTATGTATACTATCCATGACTTGATTCACCATTTCCGACATGGCTTCCATGGATTGCGTAATCTGCAATAATTGCTTCGATATATCCTCGGCGGAGCTTTTGCTGGTATCGGCCATCTTACGGACCTCATTGGCAACGACGGAAAATCCCTTCCCATGCTCTCCTGCTCTTGCTGCTTCAATGCTGGCATTGAGCCCGAGTAAATTGGATTGATCCGCTATGCCTTTTACAGTGGAAGCCATCGTCTTAATCTCGTTTATATTGTCTTTCACGACATCGAATTCTTCGATAAGTTCCCCCATATCGGTAACTGCCGATTCAGAGGAGCGATGCACTTCATTTGTGCTTTGGTTCATCTCTTTTACCAGGGACATGAATTCCGAAGAGCTGCTCTTCAGGATATTTTCCTGATTGGTGATATCCGTCGCAATTTTAATGATACTATCCACTTTTCCTTCCGCATTGATGACTGGTGTATAAAAAGCATCCAGCCATAGGGTGCTTCCGTCTTTCCTGACTCGCTCCACCTTATTATGATATAACTTATTGGCCCGGAGATTCTCCCAGAATACTTCATAATCCCTGCTGGCAGAAAATGCGCGCGGACATAATTCTCTATGATGCATCCTTTGCAGTTCTTCTGTGCTGTATCCGACCACTTGGGAAAAATTGTTGTTCGCCCATGCTATTTTTCCTTGTGAATCAAATACAATCATTGCCACGGCCCGCTCTAAGGCTGTGAATAAATGTTCCCGGTTTAAATCAACTGGCATAAAATCCCTCCACTTATTTGTCATACAATATTCATTACGTTCATACTACTTATCGGCTGTATGTAAAGATTGTAAAGTGTGGAGTGGTTTCTTATTTATAAAGGATAACTCGGGACGATTACAATCTCAAGCTGCACAAATACGCTTTCTCCAGATTACATCATGTATGTTTCCCATGAATCACGTTTCTTGCCATCCGGAATATTCTATTTCCCGGCTTCGAAATCCTCCCTATAAAACTGACCATTATGCTGCATCTGCAATACGGGATCGATGCCATATTTCTGTATGGCTCAGCACGTTTCAAAAGACTTCGTCATCTCCCAACCGAACAAAAAAGACCCGGAAATCGGAAATACCACTTCCAAAATCCAGGTCGGAACTTGTCTTGCTTTTATTCATCGGACATATCAGCACGCTCTTCCTCAAACGCATCAAGCAATGCACGTGCTTCATCGGTTGACTTTGTATTCATCAGATTATTCCTTAACTGACTTGCTCCTTTAAATCCTTTGACATAGATTTTAAAGAAGCGAGGAAGCGGCTTGAAGGGACGCTTTACGTCTTGTGAATACTTGTCATGGAGATCCAAGTGCAGCCGCAAAAGATCCAGCAATTCTTTGCTCGTATGCTCTTTCGGCTCCTTTTCGAAAGCAAATGGATTTGTAAAGATACCGCGCCCGATCATGATTCCATCCACACCGTATTGTTCAGCTAGTTTCAAGCCGGTTTCACGATCCGGGATATCGCCGTTGATCGTAAGAAGTGTATCTGGTGCCACCTCGTCACGAAGTTTCTTGATTTCCGGGATTAATTCCCAATGCGCATCGACCTTGCTCATTTCCGCCCTTGTACGCAGATGGATGGAAAGATTGGCAATATCCTGCTTCAAAACATGTGTCAGCCAATCACGCCATTCGTCTACCTCTGTGTAGCCAAGCCTTGTCTTCACACTTACCGGCAACCCGCCTGCTTTTGCTGCTTGTATCAATTCCGCTGCAACTTCGGGACGGCAAATCAGACCGCTTCCCTTTCCATTCCCTGCCACATTCGGCACAGGGCAGCCCATATTGATATCCACACCTTTAAAGCCTTGCGCTGCCATCCCAATGCTCATTTGACGGAAGTTTTCCGGTCTGTCCCCCCATATATGCGCCACCATCGGCTGTTCATCCTCTGTGAAGGTCAAACGGCCGCGCACGCTATCCTTCCCATCCGGGTGACAATAGCTCTCCGAGTTGGTAAACTCCGTAAAGAAAACATCTGGTCTGCCAGCTTCACTCACGACATGACGGAACACAACATCCGTCACATCTTCCATTGGCGCCAGAACAAAAAATGGTCGTGGTAAATCACGCCAGAAATTATCTTTCATATATAAAATTCCTTTCATTATATATACCAATATAAAATCTTATCATATAACTCCCTGTTACACTTATAGCATGCTTGAACACGCTTTATCAAACGACAGTAAATTATGAACATTCCATTTTTATCATCATCAAATAAACCGTGCACTGAAAAGTTCCCCATCACACTGTTTCTTAAGGCTATATTAAAAGATGTAAGATATACTCAAAACATTATCCCATAAATAAACTAAAAGCAGATCATACATATCAAAAAAATCCAACCATATTGCAAAATTTATCCGTCGTACACTTTGCCATATATATCCAAACAAAAGTTAAAGGACAGCATCCTGCTGGATCTGTCCTGATTATATAAAGCGTCAGCTAAACTTGGCAGCTTCGTTTCATTCCCTCCATGAACCTCTCGGTAATCTGCTGCGGTCTCGTGATCGCTCCCCCAACAACCACCGCATATGCACCAATTTGTAAGCATCGTCTTGCCATTTCCGGTGTAAGTATATTCCCTTCAGCAATGACAGGGATACTGACATTTTCAATTATCCTGCTTAGAAATTCAAAATCGTCAGCATGAAGTTTCTTGCTGCTTGTTTCTTCTGTGTAGCCATACAAAGTGGTGGACACACAATCAAAACCAAGCTGTTCTGCTTGTTTAGCATCTTCCAAAGCTGCTGCATCCGCCATCAATTGTATAGAAGGATTCTTTTCTCGAACATATTGCACTAATTGCGCTAACCCGATGTTTTCAGGTCTTTTTCTCCTTGTAGCATCCAAGGCAATCATCTCGCAGCCGCTTTCAAGCAGCTCATCAATCTCTTTATAAGTAGGGGTAATATAAACCGTCGAATCATCATAATCACGTTTGATTATTCCAACTACTGGAAGATCCACTTCTTTTTTTATTGCAATGATATCTTCTTTGGAATTTGCCCGTATACCTTTGGCTCCCCCTTGCTTTGCAGCTAATGCCATTTTGGACATGATAAATGAACTATGCAGTGGTTCGTCCGGCAAGGCTTGGCAGGATACAATCAAATTACCTTTAACTTCGTTTAACATTCCGGCTTTCCTCCTGATGGATTGAATGTATAGAGCCTTATTAGCAAGAACTGTTGTCGCACTCTCCAACGTACGTGTAAAAACTGGAAAATTAAGACTGCCATTAAATTGACGACACTTGGCATATCTAATTTAACAAAACATATGATATGCAGTCAGAACGATTTATCCGGTATCTTGATAGGAAGAACAGTCTTCACGGTTTTAGAGGGAGTTAGGACAGAAGAAGAAACTAGTATACATGGCTCATCCCTTCTTCATTCCATACTATGATCTTCATAAGTAACCGATATCCGCTGCTCCTTCATTTCTGCCACTTGCTCATTGAATGTAGTTACAGCTTTGTTTATCTTCCTGGTAACATCTTCGCATAGTCCTTCATCATGATTCATCCGATTTGCCGTTTCCTTCTTCATGGCATCAATGATTTTTCCTTTTTGATCCCCACCAATGATTATCTTATTTACATAAGAATAGAATTCTTCATCATTCAGTCTAATTCCATCAATCGGAGTGTTCAAAGTCTTTTTCTTATCGGAGTAATCCTTGTTAGGGATTAGCTGTTCCGTAGCTTGGAATGTGCGTTGCTGTCCCATTTAGAACCTCCTTGAAAAATCGAATAGCCTGGATACATTGTCCTCTTCGTCAAATAAATCCTCGATGGCCTTACGGTACTTCTCGATATACAGCTTGCCGCTTTCCACTGATTTTTTTAGTTCATGGATTTCCTCATCAAAGTCACTATTCTCCAAAGGGCAGAAGACTTCATGTACTTTGATGGACTTCATTTCCTTATTGAATGCGGGTAAGTGTCCATGCTTGGCTAATAAGTCACGGTAACTACTTGGACTGGATTCCATACGATTGATCTCGTCCTGGACTTTTCGCTTTTCATCCTTATAACTTTCATCCAATTCCTCTTTTACCGCTTGCTCGAAATTCCGAATCTTGGTTTCTTTTTCTTCTAGGATGGGGAGGGTCTCTCTATACATGCGGAGTGCTGCGGAGATGTTCACTTTGATAGGATCGCCCTTGGTTGCTGTGTAGACCATATCTGTACCGAAATAGCTTTTATTCCCTTTCGACATGGCAGCAAGCAGTTCCGGAATGCTATGGCTGGCTACTATTTTATTTAGACTTTCAAAAAAACCACTATCTTTCATACGCTCTATAGATGATGTTAACGAAGACTTTATCCATACCAGACTTCCGCCAAATGCAACGATAGAGATATCTTGCAAAAATTGGACACCAGACAAACTGGAATTAGCATTCAATCCGTCCTCTATCGTTGAAAGGTGAGACTCTATCAGTTCCAGTTCTTCAATCATCGTGTCTTTTTCTTTTAGGGATATATAACCCGCTTCTTGTAACCGTCCGAAAATCAAGTCCTTGTTATCCAAAACGACTCTAACTTTATCCAGTAAGGGCGGAACGCTTTTATTTAGAGCCTTCACCGTTTCATCAAATTCTCCTTGATTAAACGTGTACCAACTCAAGAAGCTCCCGAGGCTGTTTACATCTTTTAGATAATCCATATTCACCCCAAAGAGCTGATTAGCGACCTCTTTTGTGCCACCCGCATTATCTGCTTTTGCATAAATTAAAGCCAAGTCCTGTACATCTTTTATAACTTCAGGAGGAATGTCTTTTGCTAACTCGCCAATACCTGGAACCGATGGATTTGTATCATACACCTCCACTTCACCTATCTCTACGATTCCGGGAACATAAGTAGTTAAGCCATTTAAAGGGTCGTCTGAAGAGATGATTTGATGGATATCATCTGATTTATCTTTGTAATAGTTCTTAGTGAACTCTTCAATTTCATCTGCTGGAACAGTATCACGCAATTCATCTTTTAATCTCACATCGAATTCATCACTTATCGCCTTTTGAAACTCCCTGTCTAATTCAAACAATTCATACGCATTTACTTGCGCTCCATTCATGCCATAGACTTCATCGAACGTATCAGATCCAAGAAAAGAAGTTGCGTTATTATGGTGTCCTAATGAATGCCCCCATGAGATGACCTTTGTGTCTTTATCAACTCCTAAATGTTGCTTTGCTTCAGTTACAAATGTATCTGTGGAAGCGGGTTGTACTGTAGATTCACCTGCGAATACACCTTTGGCATTAAAAGACCAATCTGGACCATTTGTTGAGCCTTGTGAGATAACGTACAGTTCTTCTTGTTTGCCATCATCGACATATATAGCCGTTCCATCATATCCAGAGGATGCAAGTAGCTTATTATTGGAGTCAGATGTGTGGAATATCTTGATATCTGCATCTAATAACGAGCCCGTTTCTTCCAAATAAATCTGTTTTATTTTGGACTCCATTTCCGCAGCATCCATATTCTTATATTCTTCATTGGTCAGTCTCATTGATATCGACTTATAATCGAGTATGTTTTCAGCCATTGGACTCACTTACCTTTATTATCCAGGAATTTTATGGATTTAAATACCTCTATTACTTTTTCCCGTTCTTTATCTTGTAAAGAAGCACATTCATCTTTGTCGATATCTTTTCTACAAATAATATTCGTAAATATCTGTGCTTGCTGGTCATTGTCATTCCAAATAAGTGCAGCTAGTGTCAAGGTAGAATCATCCGGTTTCATTTCTGCCACTTCAATGTACTGATTCTCATAATCCGCTTCTAGTTTTTCAAAATTCAATTCCTGCCCGGCTCTTCTATTCATATAATCCTTACTCCATTCAATGTCAGATACAGGACTAATATAGTGAATGGTGAACTCATCCATCGCTGCTATATCATTGTCTTCATAATGGAATATGAGGGATTCATATAGTTCGTCCGGCTGTGCGTTACTGGTATCATCAACAACCATATCTTCAGGGAAGTGAAGAGTGAATCCATTCGTCTTAGAGATTAATGGGTAATAACCGTCTTTAACTTGTTCAGTAGACTGCATATATTCTCTTGTATATTCATCTTGAAATGCCGGTACATCTGGTAAATCATTCGGATCCATCTCAGAAGGGGAGAGGGACTCTTTGCCATTACTCATATTGCATCCTCCTATAATCAGCGTTGTTAGCAAAAGAAAGATTACAAATTTAAATTTCACGCAGCGATACCTCCATAAGGTTTGGATTATTGCTGTAGTCCATAAAAATTATACAAAACACATCCAATCATTCCCAACAATTGTATGGACTTTTCTAAAAAAGGTTCTTTAGTCTTGGGAGCATGTACCTTTATGAGATTTCAAAAATAAATCACTGACAACAACACTAATATCCCTCTTCCTCCTCGCTTAATGAAACAATCTTCCTATTAAGGCACTCCTCCAACCCCGAATTCCACCGTTCTAGTTAAGATAAAGATTTCCCATCGAACCCCAATTTTCACACTTTTTCTTTTCAAAATCGGCTGTTTTTCGCCCGCTTTTCTACAACGTTTTTCCCCTTTTTCCTCAGTTAAAATATAAAGACCTCCGATAAAAGAAGGAAGATAATATCGAGAAAATCTAGTAAGGACAAGGGCTGCACACGAAAAAGACCTGGAAATCGGAATTGTTTATTTTACCGAAATCCAGATCTTATTAGAAAAAGTTCATTTTTATTGGAAGAGTTTATTTTAGTAGACATAAGAGGATGAAGATATTAGATGGAAGAATAGGATCTCACACAACATATTAGTTCAGTAGTATTCTATATTGTAAAGTATTCAACTGACACGCCCCCTATAACAGAGGGTGCCACTTCATGCTAACTTCATGTTCTTTTAAATAGTAAAGCTATATAACCAATTATAGAAGCACCTACAAATACAACATTATAGCTTGATAGATCAGCGATGACTCCCGAGAAAATTGATCCTATCGCTTGACCAAGTGCCAGTATTAAAAAGGGGATGCCTAGTCCAAATGATGGGCTGAACTTAAATACCGAAATCCCCCATACTATTAAAACGCCGGTCATAAAAATATATGAGCTACCAAAAAGGACTGGTGATAGAAACCCTATCATAATGTCATCTGTAAATGTCCCTAATAGCAAAGACGAGGTTGAAAGTGCCACTACTGAAATCCTGTATGCAGGCATTAAACCAAACTTATTGATAAATGCTCCTGCAGTTCCTCCTAATAATCCTGCAATTCCAATAAGCACCCATAGCCACTCTCCGAGGTAAACAGGAACACTCTCATTCTGTAACATAAAATCTCTTGAAAATGTCCAATAGGCCGAACAGGAGATTCCCAACAATAGAGAAGACAGAATTAATGGTATGGATCTTCTCCACTCTTCTTTTGAGAAACCTGCTTTTACGTTTTCTTTTAAAGTTTGATTTTTAGGCAGCACTTTGTAATTAGCGAATAATACTACCATTGCAATGACCATAAATATCAAATACGTTTCTCTCCAATTATCTGTCATTATAATTGCAATAGCCCCAGTTAAAGCTGTCCCGATACTCGTGCCAGAATTTATCCATGAGTTCGTCTGATTCTGTAATTTTATTTCTACGTTTTTATCAATAATATCAGCGTATGGTGGTGAGGAGAAACCTGTACTAAGCCCAGCCAGCAATATGCCTAACCCTAATACCCCAGGATTACCCGATACAGCTATAATTCCCAAACCAATAATGGAGGAGAATCCTGCAAGGACAAGAATGGATTTCGGTGCTATTCTGTTCGAAAATACCATTGCCAAAACGATTGCAATGCAGTATGCGATATACGACAAAGACGAAATGACACCGCTAGTTGATGGAGCCATTTCCATCGTTTCATTAATATATGGGAGCATCAGCCCATAACTGAATCGAGATAAACCATATGTCACAGCAATCATGGGTAATCCAACTACAATCAATTTCTTGTCAAACATATCTATCACCCCTCATTTTATATATAACGTTCATTATAATAAATGAATGAAAAAAATAGGAAACAATGTACTACATTTGTCTTCCTATTCAAATTCATTTATCAGAAACCTGTATACCTTTTATTAAACGATCTGCTGCTTCTTTTATTTCATCTAATTCCTGTATTTGGGTCATGGATGTTAAACCCTCTAAAATAATCATGATCTGAATACCCAAGGATTTTGGAACATCAAATACTTTCATATCATTTTCGATTTTATTAACAAGTGTTTTTTTATGCTCTCTGCTTAAAGAAGCAATTTCCTCGTTTACACCTTCATATTCCTGTTTTGCCCTTAAAAACAAACAACCATTTGTACCTTCTGCTTCTAACCAGTTTAGATGAGCTTGAATCAAGGACTCTATGTAAGTATGAATACCATCACCTTTGTTAATCTTATCTTCAACTAATTCAAAATACTGATGTTCTCTTCGGGCTAAAACTTCTTTAATCAATTCTTCCTTTGATTCGAAATGATAATACATAGTCATCGGTGCGACTCCAGCTTGATCCAATATTGATTTAACACCAATTGCATGAAAACCATTCTGATAAAATAACTTTTCTGCCGTATTCAATATAGCTTCTTTTTTCTGTGACTTTCTCATATGACACCTCTTTTATATTGAACGTTCATTATAAAATTATCATACAGTTTCTCTTATCGCAAGAAACTGCAGCGAAAAAGACCTGGAAATCGGAATTGTTTATCTTACCGAAATCCAGGTCTTTTTAGGAAAAGTTTATTATCACTGAGAAATGTTTATTTTAGTTAGACACCTTCTGTCCAACAATAATAAACATTTCCTAAATAAGACCCCTCCAACCCGTATTCCACCGTTCAAGTTAAAATAAAGATTTCCTACCGAACCCCATTTTCACACTTTTTCTGTTCAAAATTGGCCGTTTTTCACCCGCTTTTCCACCTGTTTTTTCACCTTTTTTCCTCAGTAAAATAAAGTTCTCCGATAAAAGAAGGAAGAGAAAATCGAGAAAAGACAGTAAGGTCAAGGGATAGTAGAAAAAAGACCCGGAAATCGGAATTGTTTATTTTACCGAAATCGAGGTCTTATTAGGAAAAGTTTATTTTTACTGAGAAATGTTCTTTTTAGTTAGACATAGTAGAATGAAGATGAAGATAAAGTAACATAAAAGAGAGACTATCATAAATTCTCTTCTTTTATTCAGAATTGACAGTGGAAGAGAAAGGATTAAGCAAATCACTTTATCCTGAAAAATTCTCATTAAATCGCCTCTCATAATCTTCCATATCATTTTGAATAAATTCTAACCTTCTGCGACTATAATTAAGGGATAAACCAAAATCATATTGATTATTTTGATAATTATTTGGAAGTATCAAATGGATTAAATCCTCAAAATAATGAAAAAACAGCTGGTCGAATTCAATTAATTTTTCTTTCCATTGATCCAAATCAAAGACTTCTCTTGTAATCATTTGAGGCGTATATTCTAAACTACCATTAACATATCCCATCATCATGCTATTATATTGCTCACCTAAATTTTTGGTGTATAAGCTACCTCTATGTTTTACATAATTATATAATTTTCTCACCTCTAAAGTTAGGGGATCGTTATTAAAGGCAAGTAGATGTTGCCTGAAATCTTCCCTGCCTCTTAATCCGACCACTTCAAGTAGGCTTGTAAAAGTACATAACCCAGAGTATTTTTGATAGTATTTAGACTTCTCCATAAATAGAAATGAGTTATCCCCTAAATAAAACCAGATAACTTGCCAAGATAAATCGATGGCGTAGTTGTAAAAAGATAAAGCACTTTTAAGAAATTTAGATCTTATGTATCTTAGGTGTGTGTCATCATTTTGAGATATTAATTGACCAAAATCTTCACAATCGAAATCTGAAAGATAAGACCTTCCATTACTAAAGGCATAATAGACATCGCCAATTTTATGTGCTGCGTAAATAATATTAGGTTCAAAATTTATATAATGTACATCCCAAGGCTCTAAATCGAACCAATGATCCACACTGAAATCACTGTATAATTCTTGTATGGTAGCCAACTGATCACCCGCTTAATTTAATAGAATCACAGTATAATATTACCATATTAAAATAAGAAATAACGTCTTTAATTTACCACATTTCTTATTCAAGTAACGGAGCTCATTCGGCCACATTATTAATGATGATCATAATTCTTCAGTGAAAAATAAGAGGAAGTAGACTTTTGTGCTATCATTTTATTCTAATAATTTATCTAATGATTTATCAATTCTCTTTGCTTCTTCATTCGCTTCTTTAACTGCTTCATATACTCTGCTTACATATTCCACTCTTGAGAGCATTATATCTAAAGAATGATATGGATGAATAGGAGTTATTTTGTGTAGTCTTTCTATCTCTTCTAAATATGAGATAATATTTCTTGTGATTCTAAAGAAACTGGCATTGACCATAGAGGCTGAACTTAAAAGATTACGACTGCTCCGTACATAATAATAATAATCTTCTAGTTTATCATCGGGTATCTTAAAGTCACTTTGTTCTCCATTTGGATCATCATAATAGTAATCACCGTACATTCTCTCGAACTTCTCAATTTCGTTAATTACTTCTCCTGCATATTTTCTTTTTATAGGAAATGTATCTAAAACTCTATTTCTTTGTTCATTTTTAATTGTAAGATATCCCCCCCTAAAGTAAGTAACCCTGATACAATATAGCACTTCTCTTTTTGTTTCATTCTTTGCTTTCTCTAAAGTGGAATACTCAGACTCTATTCTCCTTATGTCTTCGTATTTTGCTATTCTATGAGGATTCCCGGACCTAATAGCATCTATCATTGGCTGTAGCAACCTGAATCTTTCCTTTGCCACTTTCCGTACTAATCCAATAGAAATCTCCTCTTTACAACTCCCTATAGCAATCTGCTGTGTATAGACAAACAGTTTTACTACCAGATCAGATATGCCCTGCGTCTCTTCATAAAATACCTCTGCAAATTCATTACGATACGGAATAACTTTCTCAGTCCATTGATATTTCCATAAAGATTCAAGCAAGTAGATAAATTCGTCTCCGTATTCCATATTGTTATATATGATTTCTGCATTTCCCGTTAAACATCGTGTCATTCTTAATTCTTTACCAAACAAATCATATGCCCCGGGAGTCCCTATAAGACACAGATTAATCCCTGAATTAATCAGATGTACAAAGAAATTCATGATTTGCTCCGCCCCACGTTTCTTTATATTCTGTGTTTCATCAATGATTAACAGTCCAAGTCCTATATTGTGGGCTACCTGACCAATTAAGGGCAGCATATGATCTACAGACATATTCCTGGAGACATATTTCTTATAGTTATTAGTTCCCAATAACTCATCTATTTTCATAAAGAATTGTAAGCATAAAGCCGATAATTTATATGCTTTTTTCATTTATCTCCTCTAAGTTTTTTATTTATATTAAATACATTAAAACGATTACTCTGTCTATTTAAGAAGAGAAGTGCCCCCGAGACCTATGCAACCTCATACAAAACACCATTTCCATTCATAATGTTTTGAATAATAATTATGCTTGTACATCTATTCTAAGAAGGAGATGATATAATCACGAACCTCTTTATTGATAAAGAATATAACTAATGTAATAACTCTATTCTTTCTCTAAATCATAGAAGTTAAATATGCAAATCAAAAGAAGTATACAATCAACTTGCTTTCCATCATAATGGAGATATTTAGAACTTCATCATAAGAAAGGTAGAAGAGCGTCCCTCTTCTACCTTTTTGATCAACTTTTGATAATGTTATTTTTCAATCATCTTAAGATTTTCCTCAACTGGCAGAACCAACTCATAAATCTTTTTTAAATCCTGAATCTTACTAAGTATGAATTGAGCTGCCTCATTATTACTTAATGGTTCATTTCCACAAAGAGGAATTTTATTATATATTTTTCGAACACCAAACTGTATACCTTTTCCCGAAACTTCAGTGTTAATAGTTATATTCGATGGGTTATACAATAATGTACTTAGTATACTCTTCACCTGTTGGTTATTTGAATTTAGAAGTAAGTTTAATAACTGGTTATCTGTCAAGAATTCGATATTACAGTTGTTAACTTCATTAAAAAATATTTTGACAGCCTCAGCTAATATTCTATCCGCAGCTAATAATTCGGGAGATAGGAATAATTTATGATCTTCATAAATAAGTTTTAATAAATACATACCTGTATTAAAATCGGTCTCTACACCTTCAGCACTACATTTTATATTTTTTAATACTTTTGCAGGTAAGTGATCGATATTACCATTCATATAAGTATCTCTTAAAAAACTATCTAAATGATCTAAACCGATGATATTTGTGGTTCCAGTAATTTGATTCTCCGTATTTAAAAAATCAATTACTTCCTTAGAAGTGAGGCCTATCTTATTCAAAATTCTCTCTATTTTAATATCTTTGATGTATTCTTCTGTCAATAAATGATGATCAAAACCTAGTGTTTTCTCAACTGCATGTGAAAAAGGCAAATGTCCAATATCATGTAAAATAGCTGAAGCCCTGACAAGATGGTTATCGGGGAAAAAAATCGATGCTAATTTCCAAACTCCTATAGTATGTTCAAAGCGTGAATGTACGACAGGTGAAACGAACGAACCCGCTCCAAAGTGTGCTAAATACTTTAGTCTTCTAAGGTATCTTGTATTGAACAAATCCTCTTCCCATGGCAAAGTCTTAACGTCAGGATATAATGGTTCCTTTACAAAAATTGCTTTCATTAAGATTCACATCCTTTATTATCCAATTGATCTTGTTGTATTTGCTTTAATCATTTGCCTACTAGGTATTATTAATGATATGAAAAATAAAGCTATAAAAGGTAGTAATCCTAGTATCAAACCACTTCTTCTAACTACTGTCAAATCGCCTTCTTGTGCAAATCCTGCACCAAATGCAAGGCTTCCATACATACCAATAGATAGAAAATTACCAATTAAGAAGGTACAAATAGAAGCAATTAAAAATGAATAAGCTCTTATACTACTTGAGGCAGAACGATCATGTTCTTCCATAACATCTGTCCAAATAAGCCCCCACTTTTCTATTCTTGGATATAAAATTTTCAAGAGAATTGGACCAAGGATAGCTGAGGGAACGAGAGAGTAGAACTGAGATGTAATTGAATAAGATTTTTATTCTGAGATAGGAACATCTATTCTCTCCCTTGATACACATACACCATTCTTTACAATATACACCTCTGCAAAGTGCTCACCTTTAAATTCAGTTTTTTCCTTATGCTGCAAAGTACCTTTTTGAATTTGACCACGAACTTCATCTCTTCTTTTAGCAACAATTCCTTTGTTCTTAATCTTCCAATAAACTTCATACGGCTTTGGAGCGGTAGTATTAGCCGAAAACTCTAGCTTCTTTTTAGGCTTCAATCTGTCTCCCTTCCTTAATAATTTACTTAATAGAGTAGCTCTCCATCCATCCTGAGTCACTGTACAATCTAGTTCTACCTCATATTCTAAGTTTACAGGAAACATGTATTCAATGAATTCTTCTGTCTCCCTATAATTATATTCAGTTTCACTTTCAGCGTATGAAGCAAAGGATTTCTTTGTACTTTCCTGTACTGCTTCTTGCTCCCAAAAATCATGGTTAAAGAAACCTTTCCAAGCTTCCATAGCTTGCTCTTCTGAACAATTAGTATCAAACAATACATCCAATTTTGCTAATTGTGCATTTAATCTACTTTATAAGTTATTTATTTTTATATCGTCACCTTGAACAAGCTTCAATGTTTGAGTTGGGTCAATAGGATTGTAGACTTCTTTATTCCAAGATAGCCTATTTTTTATTGCTTTTAATGTATGATAGAATCGCTCGTCAATACGAGTATATTCTTGGTAATTTTCATTCGCTAGTACACTTTGTACTAGACCCCCTGGCATTGTCCAGCCTTCTCTTGACTTTGAGAACATCTTCATTAACCGAACCAGTTCTCGCAAGTAGTAGTCTTTACTCTTATTTTCTTGGTTAAACCAAGAAGTAATACCCTTGGGGTCTCTGCTTCTCCATTGGCTCCCACAATGTTCGTAATGGTAATTATCATAAGTATCCTTGAATCTTCGATATATAGCAAAATCAATATGATAGCCATCTTCATACTCAATTCTCACACAGTTGGTTTTCGCACACGGGGGGACCTTAAATCTTGTACACTTCCTTCTAAGAGCTTCCACAACAATATTCTTTACAGATGTTGTTCCTTCTGGAATTTTATCCTTCTCAAATACAATAGCAACATCTATGTCATAGTCATTATACTCATTTTTTATAACCGTAGACATAGCAACGCTACCTTGAACAATAGATTCAGCTATTTTATAGTTTGTTCCCTTTTCTTCATTGTATTCCTTTAAACCTTCTCTTAATCGTTTAAGATTGAGATCTTTTTTTCAAATAACTTGCCTTTCTCTCTTTTGGGAAGAACAACATGCTTCTTATAAAAAGCGTGAAATGTAGAACTCAAATCATACATGTTATAACCTGCTCTCCATTAATTTAATTTCTCCATCTTTTTCATGTTTGGCAATCTTTAGCGCCCATGGATACTTTATCGTGGATGACCCGTGATAATTATAAATCCAGAATTCCTTACTTGAGTCCATTCTTGCAGAAATTGAACTTCCAAAGCTAAATGCTATAGAAGGCTGGGCTGATAGGAATACATGGACCTTTTTTAACTTCTGATATTTGTGATGTATTTCAGTAAGTAATTCTCTAAACTGATTTTTATAGGTATTGATTTGTTTAACAGATGTCATGACATCTGTTCGAGGAGAATCTAGTTTAAAATAATATGAATTTAATCCCTCAAGTCCATGCCCTTCAAGTTGCTCATCAAAAATCTCAAAGGTAATACCGACCTTTATTACTATTTCTTCCACTTTATCAATACTTTGCTTTAAATCGTATCTATACAAGTTCAGTGATGGAAAAGAAATATTCTTTTGAGTTAAAGGGACCCAATATTTCTCGGTTCGATTCCACTCTAAAAATTTCACATTAGTCTTATCCGATATCTGATAACCTAATAAAAATTGGTAAGGAATATGGGCCATAGCCATATATACTATTTCTTTTGTGGCGGGATCATTAATATGTACAAGCAAATCTTTCATCGCTTGCTCTTGTTTTATCCAAGCCATTTTCAAGTTCATCTCACTAACTTCACTCAAGTCACGATAAAGATTTATGTTAATCGGAGTAATATCATAATCATCAAAATCCGCACGAACACTTGAATAATTTACCCCCTCTATAGAGGAATGACAAATTTGAACCATTTTTTTGTTCTTTATTTTGTTACGTTTACATAATTAATTCCTAAACAGATTAATATAATACCTGTAATTATTGCGCTAAACATTACTACGTAGTCAACCTTTGAGTCTGGTACAGTAATATTTACTTGATAACTTTGATTAATAAATTCAATAAGTGGCGTTAACCAAATAGGAGAAGAAAAACCACCTAATGATATTGTACATCCCGTTACTACCAATGTGAGGACTATCCTTTTGTTATGCCAATCTCTTAAATACCTTTTAATCTTCGCAATTATTTCCTGCATACTGAACATCCCTTCTCTTCTATTCAAAGTTCAACAATTGTTGACTATACTATCTACAAAATGCAGAACTTTTATATTTTCAAAAAAGACAATTTCGTAATACTATTTTACTGGAAATTTTTTGAATGTTTTATAAAAATTTCAAATTATTCCTACTTCAAAAAGGAGAGATGCAACCCCGAATCTCATCAATCCCTTGTCTCTCAAAGCTTCAGCATCAGCCCCATTTCCTCTCCTACTTAAAATTTCTTTGCAGTTAATAAGTAGTTTCCTAAAACACCTGATCTTCCTCCCTATTTACCCTTCTATATTGCATGGAATATTCAGTTAACTTTATTAAGTTTTTACCCAAAGTGGAGAGAAGGATCAGGAGAAATGATTGAAATGTAACGTTTTTAGGATGGTTAAAAGACAAGAAAATAAAAGAGGAAATAAGGGAAAGTCATATGGGATTAAACTACAAAGAAGCTCTCTGTTGGGCTATTATTGGTTTACACAAGGCTAACTAATTAAAGTTCTCCAGCTACACAATATAGCGATATATAACAGATTTGGGATGGTGTTATATTTCCTGATTTTATCCGATTTCTCATTGATCTTACACAAACAGAAAAGTGTACAAACTTTATGGTTGAGCCATTTTTTATTCCTTTAGGTTTCTCTGAAGGAATAGTTCCTGGTACAAATTCGAGTTAAATATAACACTTTTGGGATGGGATGAACGGAAGGGAAAAAGACAAAGCGTGCGGTTTTTATAGTGAGGAGAACAATTAAAGTAAACAGTAAAGCTGCTGATACCCGTATCTAACCATCGCTTTTTTTGTATCCTCGCAGAAACAACTAAAAAGATCATATTAAATACAGCCTTTACCCTCAATAACATAGCAGTGACTCATTTGTGTTATCCCATATTTCATTATTCTTATCTCTCACAAGCACAATATCAAGGAATAATACAAACTCGACTAAAATTCTTTTCTCTACTATGTACAACAATAATAAACATTTCCTAAATAAGACCCCTCCAACCCGCATTCCACCGTTAGAGTAAAAATAAAGATTTCCTACCGAACCCCCATTTTCACGCTTTTTCTGTTCTAAATTGGGCGTTTTTCACCTGCTTTTCCACCTGTTTTTTCACCTTTTTTCCTCAGTTAAAATAAAGATCTCCGATAATGGAAGGAAGAGAATATCGAGAAAAGACAGTCAGGGCAAGGGATAATAGAAAAAAGACCCGGAAATCGGAAATGTTTATTTTACCGAAATCGGGGCCTTAATAGGAAAAGTTTATTATCACTGGGAAATGTTTATTTTAGTTAGACACCTTCAACTCAATCTCTGCCACACATTCAATGTGGCCAGTCTGTGGGAACATGTCTACAGGCTGCACTTGCTTTGTCTCGAATCCGCCATCCTCGAGGAAGCGCAAGTCACGTGCCAATGTGCTTGGGTTACAGCTTACGTAAACGATACGTTTCGGCTTCATGTCAATCATGGCTTGAAGCAGTGCTTCGTCACAGCCTTTGCGCGGTGGGTCGACGACGATGACGTCTGGGTTAAGGCCTTGGGCTTTCCACCATGGCATGACTTCTTCGGCTTTGCCGACGTAGAATTCGGCGTTGTCCATATGATTGAGTTTGGCGTTCATTTTGGCATCGGAAACTGCTTGCGGTACGATTTCGACGCCGTAGACTTTTCTCGCTTTTTGGGCCAGGAACAGCGAGATTGTTCCGATACCCGAGTATGCGTCGATGACCGTTTCATTGCCGCTTAGCTTCGCGTATTTCAATGCCTGATCGTACAACACCTTCGTCTGGGCCGGATTGACTTGGTAGAAGGATTGTGCGGAAATCGCGAATTTGATATCTCCGATTGTATCGTAGATGTACTCTTCGCCCCATAGTAGCTTTGTTTTACGGCCCAGGATCACGTTTGTGCGTTCCTTGTTGATGTTCTGCACGATCGATTTGATTTGCGGGTATGTCTCATGCAGCTCAGCTACAAGCTCCTTCGCATAAGGCAATTCATTTGTGCGAGTGACGAGTACGATCATCGTTTCATTGGTCTGCTGGCCAGTTCGGACCATGATGTGACGAAGGACACCACGATGGGTTTCTTCATCATAAGCTGGGATGCCAAGGCGGCTGGCGATTCGGCGGACAGCTTCCACCATCCGGTCGTTCACTTCATCCTGGATGACGCAGGTTTCCATGTTCTCGATGATGTCATGGCTGCGTTTGCGATAGAAGCCAGTGATCATCTCACCATTTCGCTCCGCTGTCGGAATCTGGATTTTGTTCCGGTAACGCCAAGGGTCGTCCATCCCCAGTGCTGGATGGACTGGTACATGCTCCAGATGGCCGATTTTCTTCATGGCATTCTGGACTTGCTTCTGTTTCATCTCAAGCTGCAGCTGATAGCTCATATGCTGAAGCTGGCATCCGCCGCACTGGATATAAACATCACATGGCGGTTCCACACGGGCTGGGCTTGGTTTGGTCACTTCAAGAAGCTTACCGAAACCGAAGTTCTTCTTCGTCTTTATTACTTTTACTTGTGCTGTCTCACCTGGCAGTGCATATGGTACAAACAATGGGTAGCCGTCGACTTTGCCGACACCGTCGCCATCATGGGTCAGGTCTTCGAAAGTCAGCTCGATTGTTTGATTCTTTTCAACTGGTGGCGCTAATTTTGCCATTTTCATCGTCCTTTTTGTTTTTGCTTTCAAGATTGTAACACATTGTGGCGGAAATCAGAAATCCGGGTCCATTGCCCGGGAAATATGTCGAAAAAAGAAACAAGACAGCTTAGTCAACTAAGCTATCTTGTTTCTGGATGAATTCTTCTGTGACAAAGTATTCGATGTGCTGATGCAGATTGACGAATTCACCTGGCAGTAAGCCGCCGTATTCGCCATCGATGTTCAGCTGCATTTTATCCGCAGGCTTCACCTTGATTCGGTTCGCTCTTGTATAAAAGACAAGATCATGGTCCAAATGCGCTCCTCGGATTGCCAAGGAAGCGATACGGATAAATTCCGCAATATTGGTTTTGCGCAGGATGACCAGATCAAACAAGCCATCGTTCAGCAGCGCATCTGGTGCAAGTTTTTCAAAACCGCCGACAGAGTTCGTATTGGAAACTAGGAAAAGCATGATTTCATCCTCGAACCATTTTCCGTCATACTCGATCTCGACCTTGATAGGTCTTAGGGATGGGAGCATTTCAATGCCTTTCAAATAATAGGCCATCTGACCGAGCATTGTTTTTGTCTTGCTTGGAACATCATAGGTAAGCTCTGTCAGCTTCCCGCCGCCAGCGATATTCATGAAGTAATGATCATTGACCTTCCCGATATCTAGCTTGCGCGTCCTGCCTTCCACAATGATCTCTGCTGCTCGCTTGATATTGCGCGGAATGAATAATGCCCGGGCCAAATCATTCGTCGTACCGACCGGAATGATGCCGAGCTTCGGCCGGTTCGGCTGTTCTGCCAATCCCGAGACGACCTCGTTGACAGTACCGTCCCCGCCGCATGCAACGACAAGATCATAGCCCCGCTCCACTGCCAAGCGTGCTGCCTTAGTTGCATCGCCTTCACATGTGGTCGCATGCGCCGAAGTCTCATAGCCTGCCTTTTCAAAGATTTCTAATACATCCGGGAGTTCCCGTCTGAACGCTTCCTTACCTGAAGTTGGATTATAAATGATCCGAGCGCGTTTCATCTGTATTGCCTCCTACCAAACCTTACGTTCACATAGTCCATGTCCTATCATAGCTTTTTTTTCCTATTTTGAAAAGGTCTTTGCCCGCTTCAGGAAGCCTATCTCTTGTCAGTATAGGAAAAATAAGCCGGATTTAACCCAGTCATCGGAAATTCCCCGCTCTTTTGGCTACTTGTTTTTTATTTGATTTGGCACGCCTGCATAAGCCAAAAATTCACAGTAATCAGTCAAATCAATATATTTTCTTCTCCCCATCCGCTACACTAAAAGCATAGAAGAAGAGGGGATGAAACGTATGGAAAACAGATGGGATCATGTAGATGCTTTGTTTTTAGATCATTTGCTGCTTGCCGGCGAGGACCATGATTATGTATTGACGGCGAACCGAAACGCCGGTTTGCCTCAGATCGATGTTTCTCCTCTGCAAGGGAAGCTTTTGCACTTGCTGGCGAAAATCAAGGGTGCTAAGCACATCCTGGAAATCGGCACCCTTGGCGGCTACAGCACCATTTGGCTGACCAAAGCCCTTCCCGTTTCAGGAAAATTGTACACACTGGAAGCCAATCCTGATTTTGCTGAAGTCGCCCGAAGCAATATTGCCAAAGCTGGACTGCAGGACAAAGCAGAAGTGGTAGTCGGTAAAGCTATCGATACACTGCCTGTATTGTATGACAAGCAGAAGAATGTTTTTGATTTCATCTTCCTCGATGCCGATAAACAGAGCTATCCTGAATATCTCAAATGGGCAGTGAAATTAGCAGCACCTGGGGCAGTCATCGTTGCCGATAACGTTGTCCGAAAAGGCGAAGTGGCAAATGAGCATAGCACGGATGAGCGTGTGCAAGGCGTACAGCAGTTTCTCAAAATGCTTTCCGAAGAACCCCGCATCGAAGCCACCGCTGTGCAGACAGTCGGCAGCAAAGGCTATGATGGATTTGTCCTCGGGTATGTAAAATAATCGCCAGGGAAAGGACGCATTGATTATTTTGATGCGTCTTTTTTATGAAGCAATACACTTGCTGTCAGAGCTATGGCCATCAGTATGCTTTCACTGCTTGATTGCAGCTATACAAAAACAGCGATCAAAAATATAGTAAGTAAACCAAGTCGTATGGTTCCAGATATAGCTATCTGCCACCTGCCTCATTCACCGCTGCTTCCAAATTGCTTGCTCAGCCAAGACTTGAGCCCCTCCACCATATCATCTGTAAACTGATGATTGACTTCATTGTAGATATCAAACGTAATATGCGGGCTGCTGCAGTGCGCGTAATACGCATATTGCCCAGAGGAATCCACTATATGATCATTATCTCCATGCATAAGTAAAACAGGTTTGCCGCTATATGTATAATTTATCGGATCATACGCTTCAAGCATCGATCTTTCGATAGATGTCATTCTCCTTCTTCCGTCGGCACTCCTGAAAAACTCCTCCGCAACTACGAATGCGCCGGATCCATTCACATTTACCAAGCCTTGTATTTCTGGATTCTTTGCTAAAATACTGCTTGCTATAAAACCGCCCATGGAACTGCCAATGACAAGGATGTCCTTCCTATTCACTTTCAGATCAGCTAACAAGATCTCGAATTCATCGACTGTCTGGAATACTGTCTCCCAGAATAACCGCTGACGTATCTGTCCATCAAAGTAATTATCTAAAATCCCTCTGCTATCGTGATGGATTATATCTGGTAAAACCACTGTATACCCTAGTTCTTTCAGCTCGGCTGCAAGCTCATAATATCCTGCTGTACTGCCCGCCCAGCCGTGATAAATGACAAGTATGGGTGCCTTCTGGTTTGTACCTTGAAAAAAATGATAAGGCAGTCCCTGGTTATGTACCATGCTTTTTCCTCCCCCCTTTTCTGATAGTCTACCAAATATCACATGCACATTGGAGACGGTAATGAAAACTTCCATACATGAAAAAGGACCTGCCCCAAAGGCAGGTCCTTCTCATTAGCGTTTATTCATTTCCGCAATCAGGATTTTATTAACCATCGGCGGGTTGGCTTGGCCTTTTGTCTGTTTCATGACTTGGCCGACCAGGAAGCCGAGGGCACGGTCTTTCCCGTTCTTGAAGTCGATGACGGACTGTTCGTTCTGATCAAGGATCGCTGTGATGATTTCAGTCAGCTGGCCTTCATCAGAGATTTGGACAAGTCCTTTGTCTTTGACGATCTGTTCTGGATCGCCACCGTTCTCGACAAGCTCAGCGAATACCTTCTTCGCCATCTTGGAGGAAAGGGTGCCATCTTCGATCAATGTGATCATTTTTGCCAGTCCCTCCGGTGTCAATGCGATATCGGAAAGATCTTTCTGCTGCTTGTTCAAGTAGGCAGAAACCTCACCCATCAGCCAGTTGGAAGCTGCTTTCGCATCGGCGCCAGCTTTCAATGTCGCCTCGAAGAAGTCGGACATTTCCACGCTGAGCGTCAGCACCATTGCGTCGTATGCAGGCAAGCCCAGCTCATTCACATAGCGGGCCTTCCGGGCATCCGGAAGCTCAGGGATGGACGCACGGATGCGTTCCTTCCATTCGTCATCGATATACAACGGAACAAGATCCGGCTCTGGGAAGTAGCGATAATCGTCAGAACCTTCTTTGACACGCATCAGGACCGTCTCTTTGGTGGACTCGTCATAACGGCGTGTTTCCTGCAGGATTTCACCGCCGGCAAGCAAGACCTTCTGCTGGCGTTTTTCTTCGAATTCAAGGCCTTTTTGGACGAATGCGAAGCTGTTCAAGTTCTTCAGTTCTGCTTTTGTACCAAATTCCTCTTGTCCGATCGGACGCAGGGAAATGTTGGCGTCACAGCGCAGGGAACCTTCCTCCATTTTCACATCGGATACACCGGTGTACTGGATGATGTTGCGCAGCTTCTCAAGATACGCGTACGCCTCTGCCGGTGTGCGAAGATCCGGCTCGGACACGATCTCGATCAATGGTGTACCTTGACGGTTGTAATCGACAAGAGAGTATCCGTCGCCTGTATGGGACAGTTTACCAGCGTCCTCCTCCATGTGGATACGTGTGATACCGATTTTCTTCTTGTACCCATCCACTTCGATTTCGATCCAGCCATTCTCGCCGATCGGCTGATCGAATTGTGAAATCTGGTAAGCTTTCGGGTTATCCGGATAGAAGTAGTTCTTCCGGTCGAATTTTGTATGCGTTGCGATTTCACAGTTAAGCGCCATCGCGGCCTTCATTGCAAAGTTCACTGCTTCTTTATTCAAGACTGGAAGCACACCAGGGTACCCAAGATCGATCGGGTTGGTGTTTTCATTTGGTTCGGCACCGAATGCATTTGGGCTCGGGCTGAAAATCTTGGACTTCGTCTTCAGCTCCACGTGTACCTCGAGTCCGATGATAGTTTCGAAATTCATCCTTTTACGCCTCCCAATGCCGGTTTCTGTTTGTGATGATCTGTCGCTTGCTCGAATGCATAAGCAGCGCGGTAGACCGTCGCCTCATCAAAGTGCTTCCCGATGATTTGCAAGCCGATCGGCAGCCCTTCGCTTGAGAATCCGCAAGGCAGGGAGATTCCCGGCACGCCCGCAAGGTTCACAGGGATCGTCAGGATATCGGTTGCGTACATTGTCAATGGATCTTCGACTTTTTCGCCTACTTTGAAGGCTGGTGTCGGAGTTGTCGGTCCAACGATGACATCATAATCCTCGAACACCTTGTCAAAGTCATTCTTGATCAAAGTACGTGCCTTTTGGGCTTTCTTATAATACGCATCGTAATAGCCGGAGCTAAGCGCGAACGTACCAAGCATGATGCGACGTTTTACTTCCTCGCCGAAACCATCGCGGCGGGAATATTTGAACACGTCGATCATATTTTCCGCCTGAGTGGAGCGAACACCATAACGGACGCCGTCAAAACGCGCGAGGTTGGCAGATGCTTCAGATGAAGACAGCAAGTAGTATGCTGCCACTGCATAACGGGAATGCGGAAGGGAAACTTCTTCCCATGTTGCGCCAAGATCTTCATAAACTTTCAAGGCAGCTTTGATGGAATCACGGACTTCATCGGAAACACCTTCGCCGAGATACTCGGAAGGCACAGCGATGCGAAGTCCTTTGACATCCTGCTTCAAAGCTTCTGTGTAATTCGGGATTTCCACATCGGCACTGGTGGAATCCATTTCATCATGACCTACGATTGCCTGCAGCAGGTGTGCGTTATCTTCTACCGTACGAGTCATCGGACCGATTTGATCCAGGGAAGATGCAAATGCAACGAGACCGAAACGGGAAACAAGACCGTATGTAGGCTTCAATCCGACGACACCGCAGAATGCTGCTGGTTCACGAATGGAACCGCCTGTATCGGAACCCAGGGAGAAGAATACCTCTCCTGCAGCTACAGCAGCTGCAGACGCACCGCTGGAACCGCCTGGAACATAATCTGTGTTCCAAGGATTGCGAGTAGTGAAGTACGCGGAGTTCTCATTGGAAGAACCCATCGCGAATTCATCCATGTTCAATTTCCCGATTGTGACAGTCTTCTTGTCCTTCAGCTTGGAAACGACCGTTGCATCGTAAAGCGGGTCCGTGAAGTTATCAAGGAACTTACTCGCACAAGTGGTGCGAAGACCTTTCGTCACGATATTATCCTTGATACCGATCGGAATACCGAATAACGGGTTGTCGCTGTCCTGCTCGTCCAATTCCTTGGCAGCCGCCCGTGCATTTTCTTCATCAAGTGTCAAGAAAGCTTTCACTTCATCGTCTACTTCCTTGATGCGCGCATAGGAAGCATCCACAAGATCCGTAACCGTGATCTCTTTGTTATGTAGCTTTTCCTGCAATTCTTTCAATGTATAATCAAACAAAGACATAATCTTCCTCCTCAGTCCAAAATCGACGGCACACGGAACTGGCCATCCTTCTGATCCGGTGCATTTTTCAATGCATCCTCCCGGTCGATCCACTTGCGCGGTTCATCTTCACGCATGACATTCTTCAAATCAAGCACGTGTGTCGTAGGTTCAACATTATCTGTATCAAGCTCATTCAAAAGCTCGGCATATCCAATGATAGCATCGAGTTCCTTCGTCATCTTTTCCGCTTCTTCATCTGTGATTGCAAGACGCGCCAAATGCGCTACATGCAATACCTGTTCTTTTGTAATCTCTGACATACTGTCACCTCCGGAATTCACCTTACATGTATATAAAAATGATCATAGCAAAAGGAGCTGCCGTAAAGCAACCAGACTATAACATATAACTATTTTAGCACCTTTTGACCGCCAAACAAAGCCAAGCACGATAAAAAGAAAAAGCCCGCCTTATCTCATGATAAAGCGAGCGATTGAGGGTCTTACTTAAGGGAAATAGTACTTAGTGTATTTATTCGGCGAAGGAATGGATTATCCTTCAAAAGTTAAGAAAAAAATGCAGCTCTTGCTGCATTTTTTAGAATGGTAGATTTACGATTGTATAACCTCGCGGATGACTATCGAATGCAATCTCTTGATGGGAGGCAGAAAAAATAATACTAGCTCCTAAAGTTAGAACCACAGCAACAGTTACCAAAAGTTTTTTCATAAATAAAACCTCCTAGATTTTTAGTAAATCATCGTACGTATTACTTGCTAATTTATAATAATATGCTGCATTTTTATACTTCTTTATCTCTTCAAAATGTGCAGCTATCATACTTGCATACGTTATAAGATGAACACTTTCTCTTTGTTCCACTAAATATGGTATCAATTGATTTGTTACTAAGTTCTCGTAATCCTTATACCGTTTTTCAACAATAGCTTTAAATACATCTAACTCAATTGTTAGTTGCCTATTAATGCGTTTTTGTTTTTGGACTAAAATCTCTGCTCGCTCTATATAATTTGCTGCATTCGAAAAGTCTCTCGTTAAAATATATTCTCTGATCAACGCCATAACTGTGGTTAATTTATAACTATTATGCGCATGTTCAATCTCAAACGCCATTTTAAAATATTTTATTGCTTCTTCTGACCTTCCTCCTCTAGAATGCAAATACCCCAGATTATGGTTGGTTAGCTGGATAACATCATACGATTCTGTAATCTCACCTAAATGTTTAGCCAAATTGTACTGTTTTATGGCCTCTTCCAGCATATGGAGCCTTCTGTAAGCAATTCCTAAAATTATATGGCATTGAGCGCAACGAACAAAATTATAGTTATTACGAAAAGTAGTAAGCGCCTTATTTGCATGTTCCATTGCATTGAGATCGTTTACTAATTTGCTATGTATTATACAAAGAAGATAGTGTATATCTGCAATTTCAGTTTCACTAACATTTACTTTAGGCAATAATAAAGCTGCATTCTCATAATTTTCAAGCGCATGAGAGAAATCTTCAGTTTCATGGTGATTGTAATTTCCTAAAAACTTATACCAATAAAACAAATGGATTGGCTCAAAAGTATTTTGTAAAGGTTCTAAACGCTCAATCTGTTCCTTCGCTTCCTTTTCTCTGCCCTCTATCAGATAAAACCTGATTTTCTGGATTTCGAACAACATCTCATGATCTGAATTATTCGCTTTGAACAGTGCTTCAAGTTCCTTGAATCGCTGCCTTCTTTCGTCGGCATTGTGCACTTCATACAGCATGCCGTACCATTCTTCCGCCTTCTCCTTGATCATATCCTCGTTTTCTGCATTGAGCTGAATACCGAGTCGTTCGCATAATAATGCGATGACTTCCGGGCTGGCGTCGGTTTTTTGATTTTCGATTTTGGACAGATAGGATTCTGAAACAATACCCGCTGCTAGGTCTTCTTGCGTCATGTTTTGCTTTATTCTATGTAGTTTAATTAAAGGGCCGATTTCCATTTGGGCTACACCTCGAAACATTTTTTTCTTTCTGAGTAAGAGCTTGTGCCCAAGACCATTGCTGGGATGTGTTCCTGCTTTCATTCTAACATATCCCAGCTTTAAGTATATTGGGAAAGTAGGGATTAAAGAGTATGCTTCTGTACCTATTTCCCAATTATACTTTCCTAGTCTTGTCTTTAAATGTGAATTTTTGTCTTTTTTTGTATGGCTTCTTTAATTAAGGATATACACTTCCGGTTCTTTTGTGTCTTTCTCCCTCGTAATGATTGCTTCTGTCTTATCATTGGAGGTGATGTTGATTTCCAGATCATAGTAATTCGGGAAGATGTCCATGACTTGGCTGTATGCATATTGCGTGAAAGCGACCACTTCAGCATTCCCTTCAAATTGGATCGGGATTTCGATCGTAAGTTTTTTCAGCTCATCATCCTGATAGAATCCTCTTCCGACCATGCCGGTGTAATTCGGGAAGAAGCTGGACACCTTCGTTTCGAAAGCGGATATATATTGGCTTTCATCTGGATGATCCTTTTCTGCCGCATCGGATGGGAACAAGACATTCTCCTCATTGATCTTGTCCCAGTCCCCGACCGAGCTGCTGCCTTCTTCTACGGTTGTTTCAGCAACGAAGTTGCCTGGAACGACCGATTCCTTCTTGGCTTCCCGGTAAACGGCGATATGAATCGGAACTTCGGATAATCCATCCATTCCTCGCATTCTTTCGACAATCTTCTTGGCCATTTCGTTTGCTTGTGCAAGCATCTCATCCTCTGGGATATCCTCACGATATGGTCCTTTGCCGCCAGTTGTGAACTGGTATTCCGACTTCATCGCAAGGGCGATGGAAACGCCGCCCAATGTGATATCGCCATTGTCATCCTCGACCATATAGTCCTGCTCCAGGATGTGAGAAAGATATTTGGGATTTTTGCGGAAGTCCTCCTCGGAAGCTTTGTCTTCATCCAGTTCCGGATTCAGTCCAAGCTCCTTCGCTTTTTCATCCTCGGTGATTTCTCCCTTATCGTTTTCCTTGGCTTTGGCGTATCGGCCGATCCAGCTGTAAAGCGTATCGCTATCCAGCATTTGCCCTTCACGGAAATAGTAATCTTCCGGACTGAAAACATCCTTCGAATGATTCCGCAGTCCTTCTTCGACCTCATCGATATCCAAACGGTTGGCGATTTGGTTGATGATCACGCCTCGGGCAGCGCTTGTCTCATAGTTGACGACACCCTTGGATTTTCCCTTCTCATAAGGAAGCAATACTTTATATTCCTCATCCGAGTAGTTGTAGCTGGAAACGACGGATGTTTTTTCCCCGCCATCCGCCGTTTCCTGCTTGACCTCTTCTTCCCCGCCGCCAGACGGACCGCAGCTTGCCAGCAAAATGAGTGCCCCTATACTAAGAACACCTGCTAATTTCTTCATGTGTTTCCCCTCTCTATTCCTGTAACGCTTCGATCAAACGTGCTTCATCCCATATCTCAATGCCAAGCTTCTCTGCTTTTTCATATTTCGAACCAGCATCCTCGCCGGCAATCAATAAATCTGTTTTTTTGCTGACACTGCCAGTGACAATGCCGCCAAGCGCTTCGATTTTCTCTTTTGCCTGCGGCCGTGTGAGAGCTTCCATTTTCCCCGTCAAGACGATGGTCTTGCCGCTGAAGATGCTGTCAGAAGTCACTTCCTGCGGCTTGATGCCTTTGTAGGTCATATTGACGCCTACCGCCTTCAGCTCTTCAATCAGCTGGATGACCTTATCTTCTTGGAAATGCTGATAAATGGAGTCAGCCATCTTTTCCCCGATTTCATCGATTGCTACAAGCTCCTCCACGGATGCTTGCTGCAATTCATCCATCGTCTCAAAGGCCTGGGCCAATGTTTTCGCAGCCTTGGCACCGACGAAACGGATGCCTAAACCGAACAGCAGGCGCTCCAGTGAATTATCCTTCGATGCTTCAATCGATTTAAGCAGATTATCTGCCGATTTCTCACCCATTCGTTCAAGGTCCAGTAAAGCATCGCGATCCAGCTTATACAGATCATCGATCGTATGCACCAATCCGGCACGGTACAGCTGGATGATGACCTTCTCCCCAAGTCCATCGATATTCATCGCATTCCGGGAAACAAAATGAATCAATCCTTCGACAAGCTGTGCCGGGCAGCTCGGATTGATGCAGCGAAGCGCTACCTCGCCTTCCAAACGAACCGTCTCGCTGCCGCATTCCGGGCAGTGCTCGGGCATGTGGAATTCCCGCTCTTCTCCGGTTCGGGCATCCGTCACGACACGGACGACTTCCGGGATGATGTCACCGGCCTTTTTGATGACAACCGTATCCCCGATCCGAATATCCTTCTCGCGAATCAGGTCCTCATTATGCAAGGTTGCTCTCTGTACTGTCGTGCCGGCCACCCGGACCGGCTCCAGCAGTGCGGTCGGAGTGATGACACCGGTACGTCCGACATTCAGCTCGATATCGTAAAGCTTCGTCGTCACTTCTTCAGCTGGGAATTTATAGGCAATCGCCCAGCGAGGTGTACGTGCTGTGAAGCCAAGTTCATCCTGCTGCTCCCGCTTGTCCACCTTGATGACGATACCATCGATTTCATAGCTCAATTCACGGCGTTTGGCGCTCCATTCCTCCACATAAGCCAGTACTTCCTCGATTGTCCGGCAGCGGCGGCGCTCCTTGTTCGTCTTGAAACCTAACTTCTCCAAGTAATCGAGCAATCCGCTATGGGAATCCAGATCATTTGTCTCCCATTGGCCAGAACCATATAGGAAAATATCAAGATTGCGGCTGGCAGCAATCTTCGGATCAAGCTGCCGTAAAGACCCTGCTGCTGCGTTACGCGGATTGGCAAAAGGCGCTTCGCCGTTTTCTTCCTTTTGCTTATTGAGGGCCGCAAAGGATTTCTGCGGCATAAATGCCTCCCCGCGCACCTCGATTGCTTCGTTCAAATCTATTCGGAGCGGGATGCTGCGGATTGTCCGCAGATTCTGGGTGATGTCTTCCCCCGTCGTCCCGTCACCACGTGTCGCTCCTTGGACGAATTCTCCATTTTCGTAACGGAGTGAAACCGCCAGTCCATCAATCTTGAGTTCACAAATATATGAGTAATCGTCGGTTCCCAATCCATTTTGAACCCGCTTGTCAAAGCTCCGCAGATCCTCTTCGTTGAAGGCATTGCCCAGGGAAAGCATCGGTACGCGATGCTCCACCTTGTTGAATGCTTCAAGCGGCGTGCCGCCGACGCGCTGGGATGGTGAATCGCTTGTGACAAGATCCGGGAACTCCGCTTCGATGTCCAGCAGACGTTTCAGTGTTTGATCATATTCCTGATCGGACACCTGAGGATCATCGAGGACGTGATAGTCATAATTATATTGATTGAGCTTTTTGCGTAAATCCGCAAGCTCTTGGATCGCTTCTTCTTTATTCATGTTGCCACCTCAGTTAAGCTTTTGTGATCGGTGCGAACGAAGCAAGCAGCCGTTTGATGCCAACCGGTGCCGGGAAGGCGATATCAAGCTCCATCGCCTCTCCTTCTCCATTGACCTTCACCACTGTTCCTTCGCCCCATTTCTTATGGACTGCCTTGTCACCAGGGCTCCATCCAAGCGCATCGGCTCCTGATTTTGGCTTCGGCTTGCGGACAATGCGCTTTTGCTCCTGCGGCTTCGGCTGTTGGCGACGGCTTTGGAGTCCGAATGGATTTTGTTTGGTTTCCTGCATGCCTTCGAGCAGCTCATTCGGAATTTCACCGATAAAACGGCTGACCGGGTTCATATTCGTCCGGCCGAACAATGTCCGCATCTTGGCATTGGTAAGGAATAGCTCCTCTTCTGCACGGGTGATGCCCACATATGCAAGACGACGCTCTTCCTCCATCTCCGTCTCATCCATTTGGGAACGGCTGTGCGGGAACACATTCTCTTCCATCCCGATCAGGAATACTACCGGAAATTCAAGCCCTTTGGCACCATGAAGTGTCATAAGGACGACTTTATCGTCACTGGATGGGTCATCATCCATCGAATCGATATCCGCAATCAGTGCGAGATCCGTCAAAAATGCAACCAGGGACTTGTCTTCACTTGTCTGCTCGAAGTTTTTGGTCACTGTCTTGAACTCTTCCAAGTTCTCGAGACGGCTTTGGGATTCGATGCTCCGCTCTGCTTTCAGCATTTCTTCATAGCCTGAACCTTCCAGCACCTGCTCGACCATATCCGTTGCCGTCAGGAATTCCATCTGGTTGCTCCAATTGCTGATCATTGTCCCGAATTCGCTCAAGGCATTGGCCGCTTTGGCACTTACACCTGTGAAATCGACTTCCTTAAGTGTCTCGAACAAGGAAAGTTCATGCTCATTGGCATATGCCTGCAGCTTTTCAATGGAGGTTTTTCCAATGCCGCGCTTCGGCTCATTGACTACCCGCTCGAAACTGATGTCATCATCGGGGTTTGCTATCAGACGCAAGTAGGCCAGCATATCCTTGATTTCCTTGCGGTCATAGAACTTCGTGCCGCCGATCATTTGATATGGGACTCCTGCTTTTACAAACGTTTCCTCGATGGAACGGGATTGGGCATTCGTCCGGTAAAGAATCGCGATATCACGATAATGGCGTTTCTTCTCCTTCATGACCATTTCCTCGATCTTCTCGGTCACATACAATGCTTCATCGCGTTCTGTTGCTGCTTCGTAATAACGCAGCTTTGCTCCATCCGCATTATCGGTCCAAAGGTTCTTCGGCTTGCGCCCTGTATTGTTGGCAATGACTTTATTTGCCGCATCCAGGATCGTTTTCGTCGAGCGGTAGTTCTGTTCCAGCATGACGACCTTCGCATTTGGATAATCCTTCTCGAAAGACAGGATATTGGTGATGTCGGCTCCCCGCCAGCGATAAATGGACTGATCGGAGTCCCCTACCACACAGAGGTTCTTATAACGGGAAGCGAGCTGATTCACCAAACGGTACTGCGCATGGTTCGTATCCTGGTACTCATCCACATGGATGTATTGGAAACGGCGCTGGTAGTATTGCAGCACTTCGGGCACGCGGTCGAACAGCTGGATTGTCTGCATGATCAAATCATCGAAATCCAGTGATTGATTGCGGCGTAACGTTTTTTGATACAAGTCGAATACTTCAGCCACTTTCCGTTCATAAACACTGCCAGCTTCCTTGCTGTACTGTTCAGGCGTGATCAGTTCATTCTTTGCTGAGCTGATGGCACCAAGCATCGCGCGCGGATCATATTGCTTCGGATCCAGATTGAGCCGTTTCAGTGCTTGCTTGATGACAGATAGCTGATCGCTCGTATCAAGGATGGAAAAATTGCTATTATATCCTATTCTGTCTATATCACGGCGTAAAATGCGCACACACATGGAGTGGAAAGTGGAAACCCATATTTGGGAACCTTCCTCCCCGACCAATTTGTGCACACGCTCCCGCATCTCACGGGCAGCTTTGTTCGTGAAAGTGATCGCCAAGATGCTGCGCGGCGATACTTCCTTCTCCCCCAGCAAATAGGCAATCCTGTTCGTCAGCACACGTGTCTTACCGCTTCCGGCACCAGCCATGATGAGCAGCGGTCCTTCCGTGTGCTGTACCGCCTCTGCCTGTTCCTTATTCAAACCATTTATTAAATCATTCGCCAATCGGCTCATGTTTGCACCGCCTTCATTTCTTTCCTTTTACTGCTTCCACTGTCTTCAGGGCAGCCTTTATATTATCATATACGCTGTTTCCGACAATAATCACGTCTGCATACTGCTTCATTTCGGCTGCTTGCTCCGGTGAAGCGATGCCGCCCCCATAAAACAGCAATGTGTTCGAGAGCTGATTTTTCACCTTGCCGACAAGTTCCGGATCTGCATACGCGCCGCTGTTTTCCAGATAGAATATCGGGAGCTTGTACATATGCTCCGCCATATAAGCATAAGCGATGATATCCTCTTCAGACGGCATTTCGCAGTTCGTATGGGTGAAAACCTTCGCTTCCTGATTGATGACACAATAACCCTCCATCATGATCTCGTCCCAGTGCATCATATCCCGGTATGCCTTCACAGCTTCATGATGCAGCCCCATGATCCATTGCTTGTCTTTGCTGTTCATCACCATCGGCACATAATAAAAATCAAAGCCAGGTGTAATCGAGTCCATTGTGCTTATCTCCAGGATGACCGGAACTGTGTGGCGGCGGATCCGCGCCAGCAGATCGAGGACACCATCCAATGTCACATTGTCCGTACCGCCGACGATGATGGCATCCGTTCCGGACTCACAGATTTTCTCCAGCTCTTCATCGCCGATTTCCTTAGCTGGATCGAGCTTGAATATATGTTTCCACTCTTTCATGTTATACACGTACGCATCCTCCATTACTTGCTTCCATAACGTTCATTATAGCAAAAATCGACTGGATAATTGAGTGATAACCAGGAGGAAAATACGAAGACTTTACGAACGAAGAAAGCCCGGCAATCTTTTGCCAGGCTTTCGGTATCATTGGATCCGGTCGGCCGGGAAAATCAGGCCGAACTGGATTCTTGCTTTTTCCATGATTTCCGCTACATTCAGCGCCAACTCATGTGTATTGATGGCCGATTCCCGTTTTCCGGATTGAATCAAGCTCACAAATTCCTCTATTTCATAAAACATACGATGTTCATTATCCTGCGGACCGCTGATGGTTTTCTCTGTGCTGTCATGATACTGGATCGTCACATCTTCAAAATGCCCGATATGATCGATCCGGATCGTCGCATCTTCTCCTTGTATTTCGGAAGGCTGCGTGGAGCTGGTGATTTTGGAATAGTAGACGACTGCTTCCATTCCGTCATACGTCAATGTGATCGTTGCTTGTCCATCGACGCCCGATTCAAGCAAGGTTCCGCTTGCCTTTATCTCCTTTGGTTTGCCAAACAGCGCAACCAGCGGATATATGCAATAGATACCGATATCCATCGTTGCACCATTGCTGAGCTCGGGATTGAAGGCATTCAGGATCGTGCCTTGCCGATACGCATCATAACGGGAAGAATACTGGCAAAGCTGAGCCACATAGCGCCGCACCGTTCCGATTTCACCCAAATGTTCCTTTACCGCTTGAAAGTTCGGCAAGAATGTCGATTTCATTGCTTCCATCAACAGAACATCATGCTGTTTCGCTGTTTCAATCAAATCCTTGACTTCTGCCGTATTGGATGCCAGCGGCTTTTCACATAATACATGAACGCCATGCTGCATGAAAATCTTCGCTTGTCCCGCATGCAAAGCATTCGGGCTCGCGATATAAACTGCATCGATCTCTCCGCTCGCTGCCATTTCTTCAATGTCAGTGAACGTATGTACTGCTTTGTGCTTCTTGGCGAATTCCTCCGCCGTTTCAGCTTTCCGGGAATAAACGGTTGTCAGTTCAAAGTCCTTTACTTTCTTTCCTGCTTCCAAAAAGGATTCCGTTATCCAATTCGTTCCGATCACACCAAAGCGCACCATCCCATGTCAGCTCCCTTATTCTTCTGTTTTTTCTTCCAAACGTTCAAGTACTGTATTATAGCCGTCGTTTCCATAATTGAGGCAGCGTTTCACCCGGGAAATCGTTGTCGTGGATGCACTTGTTTCCTGGACGATGCTATGATACGTCGCCCCATCACGGAGCATCTTCGCAACCTGAAGACGCTGTGTAAGCGATTGAATTTCGCTGATGGTTGCAATGTCATCGAAGAAACGATAGCATTCCTCGATATCCTTCAATGAAAGGATAGCCTTGAATAATTCATCTAAATGCTCACCACGGAGCTTGTCAAGCTGCATGCAGCTTCCCTCCCCCATACGTACGGATGTGCTTCTTACCTTATCCTTTATCATACATCATCTTGAGGCTTTTGCGTAATACGACGCGCATTGGAATTTTTATACTAGCATAAACCCCTGTCATGGCAGGAAAAACTAAGCTGGCAGAAGGAAAGGGGTGCCAAAAAATGAAACCGAATATGGGGCTGATCCAGGCAATGATCCGAATTGCTGCCGGCGTCAGCATGGTCGGGTATGCGACAGCTGCACTCGTCACAAAGCCAAAGCAGTTCACCGCCCATTTGGTGTTATTGGCAGGTGCAATCAAGATTGCCGAGGGTATCGTCCGATATTGCCCGAGCATGACTTTGATCAACCAATTTCGTCAAAAACAAGCTTCCAAAGAAGAATAAAAAAGAAGAACTGGCCTTTATCCCAGTTCTTCTTTCGTTTTATTCCCCGAACCCGATATCCGTCCGATAATGGAAGGAAGGATTATCTTTGAAAATATCCAGCCCTTTTTTGACACTTTCCACTGCGACCGCCCGATTATGATGTACAGATCCGATGAACAAGATACGTCCGCCGCTGGAAACAAAGCCATCTGCCTTTCTTTCCGTCCCGGCGTGAATGCAGAATACATCATTCGGAAGCCCGGATAAGTCTGGTATCGGAAGCTGTTCCTCGTAGCTTCCGGGATAGCCGCTTGCAGCAATGACCGTTCCAGTCGCATAGGCGTCCTTCCACTTCAGCTTTGGATCTTCACCAGCCGTGACATCCTGCATCACCTGCAGCAAATCATTCTCCAAAAGCGGCAGGATGACTTGTGTTTCGGGATCACCGAAGCGTGCGTTGAATTCGATTACTTTCGGACCGTTGCTTGTTTCGATGAGACCGGCGTAAAGAACACCAGTAAAGGGACGTTTCTCCTCGGCCAGGCCAGAAGCAGCAGGCTTCAGGATACGGCTGACAGCTTCGTCGATCACTGTCTGCTTCAAATCAGGAATTGGTGCAAAAGCTCCCATGCCGCCGGTGTTCGGTCCTTCATCATTATCATAAACGCGTTTATGATCCCGGGCAGGCACGAGCGGATAAACATTTTTACCATGGACGAAAGCCATCAGTGAAAATTCCTTGCCCTCAAGGAACTCCTCTATGACAACCAGGCTGCCTGCCTGACCGAACTGATTGCCGACGAGCATGCTCTCCACAGCTTCATTTGCTTCTTCAACCGTCTGAGCGACGACAACACCTTTACCAGCTGCAAGACCATCCGCTTTGACAACGATCGGTGCACCCTGTTCGGCAATATAGGCTTTTGCTTTCTCTGCATCCGAAAAGGTTTCACTTGCAGCAGTCGGTATACCATGCGTGCGCATGAACCGCTTGGCGTAATCCTTGCTGCCTTCGATCAAAGCTGCTTCCTTTGTCGGACCGAAAACATGCAATCCCTCCTGCTGGAATGCATTGACGACTCCTGCCAGCAAAGGAATCTCAGGTCCGACAAACGTCCAGTCGATCTGTTCTTCCTTGGCAAAGCGTACAAGCTCCTCAACAGCTGTTACATCTATCGGCACACAAGTAGCCAAATCCGCTATGCCGCCGTTCCCAGGCGCTGCATACAGAGCAGATACCTTCGTGCTTGAAGCGAGCTTCGCGACGATGCTGTGTTCACGGCCGCCGCTGCCTATTACAAGAACTTTCACAATGTCTCCTCCTGACGATTAATGCTTGAAGTGGCGCATATCCGTATAAACCATGGCAATATTGTGCTTGTTGCAGACAGCCACGGAATCTTCATCCCGTTTGGAGCCGCCTGGCTGGATGATAGCTGTCACACCAGCTTGCACCGCTGCTTCGACTGTATCCGGCATCGGGAAGAAAGCATCGGATGCAAGCACCGCGCCTTTCGCTTTCTCTCCGGCTTGTTCCAAGGCGATTTCAGCTGCACCGACCCTGTTCATCTGACCAGCACCGACACCGATTGTCTGATCCTCTTTTGCGACTACGATTGCATTGGATTTCACATGCTTCACGACTTTCCAGGCAAAGAGCAGATCCTTCAGTTCTTCCTCTGTCGGCTTGCGATCGGTAGCTACTGTCAAATCCGCTTCCGTCACTGCACCTGTGTCATGATCCTGGACAAGTAAACCGCCGCTTACGCTGACGACTTTTTTCGGCTGCCGGATCTTGTCTGCTGCCAGCTCCAATAGGCGGATATTTTTCTTCTCTGTCAATAGGGCCATTGCTTCCTCCGTGAAGCTTGGTGCAATGACAATTTCCAGGAAGATTTCTTTCAGCTGCAATGCCGTATCTCTGTCCACTTCCCGATTCAAGGCCACGATGCCGCCGAAAATGGATGTTGGATCGGCCTCGAATGCTTTGCGGAATGCATTGGAGATGGTATCGCCGATGCCGACGCCGCAAGGGTTCATATGCTTGACCGCCACCGCAGCCGGCTCCTGGAATTCCATGACAATCTCCAGTGCCGCATTGGCATCCTGGATATTGTTATAGGACAGCTCCTTGCCATGCAGCTGCTTGGCGTTTGCAATCGAGGCACCTTTGACGATCGGCTCCTTATAAAACGCCGCTGCTTGATGCGGGTTCTCCCCATAACGCAGGGATTGGACTTTTTCATATGTAAGTGTCAGCGTTTCCGTATCTTGCTCCTCATTCAACCCTGCAAAATAAGACGCAATCATCGCATCATAATTTGCGGTATGACGGAACACTTTTCCTGCCAGACGGCGTTTCGCTTCATAGGAAAGTTCCCCCTGCTGCAAAGCAGACAATGTCGCATCATAATCATCCGGGTCGACAAGGACTGTGACTCCAGCAAAGTTCTTTGCAGCCGAGCGAAGCATTGTCGGTCCGCCGATATCGATATTCTCAATCGCATCGGCTTCGGTCACGCCGGCTTTCTCGATTGTATTTTTGAAAGGATAAAGATTCACCACCACCAAATCGATTGGTGTGATATCGCGCTCTTTCAGCTCCTGCATATGGCTTTCGAGGTCCCTTCTCGCCAGCAGTCCGCCGTGGATGGCTGGATGGAGAGTTTTCACACGACCGTCCATGATTTCATCGAATTTTGTGACGTCGGATACTGCCATAGCCGGAATGCCTGCTTCCTGCAGCTGTTTCAATGTGCCTCCGGTAGAGATGATTTCATAATCCAATGCTGCCAAACCTTTGGCGAACGGGATGATTCCAGTTTTATCTGATACGCTGATCAACGCACGTGGCATTGCTTTCATTCCTTTCTCGTTATGTAAGTATGGATCGAATCGTTTCCGGATAAAGCCGATGCTCGATGGCTTGAATCCGTCGATGTAATGTCTGACGTGTATCTGTATCCTGTACCTGGACTGCTTCCTGGGCGATGATGGTGCCGGTATCCATGCCTGCATCAACATAATGGATTGTCACACCGCTTACTTTCACGCCTGCTGCCAAAGCTTGTCCGATGGCATCCTTGCCGGCAAATGCAGGCAATAAGGACGGATGGATGTTCACGATCCTTCCTGGAAAAGCTTCCAGCAGTGTCGGTCCGATCAGGCGCATGTAGCCTGCCAGGAAGATCCACTCTATCTGCTTTTCTTTCAGCTTTGCGAGAATGGCTTGTTCATAGGTCTGTTTATCCGGAAAAGTCTTTGGATCGCAGACGAAAGTTTCTACATTCCAATGTTTTGCTTTTAAAATAACAGGTGCTTCCGGCTTATCACAAACGAGCACTGCAATCGAGCAAGGCAAGTCGGATGCCTGTACAATTGCTTCGGCGTTGCTGCCGCTTCCTGAAGCAAATACGGCAGCGGCAATCATGCGGAAAACTCCACGCCTGGCTTATCCGTCACTTCCCCGATGATCCAGGCACTTTCACCAGCGTCCCGCAGAATGGATATGACCCGCTCCGCATCATCCGGGGAAACGATAAGCGCCATGCCGATGCCTGTATTGAATACACCGAGCATATCCTCGAAGACAAGCTGTGCTCTTTCCATCAGGAATTCGTAAACAGCCGGCAGCTCCCAGCTGTCAGTCTGAATTCGCACACCTAGATGCTCAGGTACTGCGCGGGGCAGGTTTTCATGGAAGCCGCCGCCGGTGATATGGGAGATACCATGGATATCGATCTTCTCCTGGACAGCTCGCACTGCTTTGGCGTAGATTTTGGTCGGCTCCAGCAAAACCTCCCCTAAAGGACGATCGAATGGTGCATACACTTCCTCCAAGTTCAGTCCGTTCTGCTCGATCAGACGCCTTACCAGAGAAAAGCCATTGGAATGCAGACCGCTTGATGCGATTCCGATGATCGTATCTCCCTTTTCGACACCTGCTCCGCTGATCAGCTTTTCCTTTTCGCCGATACCGACGACAAAGCCTGCCAAGTCATATTCATCCGCTCCATACATGCCTGGCATTTCGGCCGTTTCGCCGCCGATCAGAGCAGCACCCGCTTCGACACAGCCATCGGCAATACCCTTGACGATCTGTTCGATTTTTTCCGGTTCGTTTTTGCCGCAGGCAATATAATCAAGAAAGAATAATGCTTGTGCTCCCTGCGCGATGATGTCATTCACACACATGGCGACAAGATCGATTCCGACCGTATCATGCCGATCCATCTCAAAAGCAAGCTTCAGCTTTGTGCCCACCCCGTCCGTTCCGGAAACAAGCACCGGCTCCTTGTAGGAAAAGGACGACAAGTCAAAAAGTCCGGCAAACGCGCCGACACCGCCGATCACTTCCGGCCGGTCCGTACGCTTGATATGTTTTTTCATCAAATCCACTGCGCGATAGCCCGCTTCGACATCTACGCCGGCTTGCTTGTAAAGTTCACTCATGCTTGCCCTCCTAACATTTGTACGCCGGAAGTACTGTATCCGGATAGATTTCGGTTGGATAGTTTCCTGTAAAGCATGCTTTGCAAATACCATGGGTCATCTTGTCGTTATCTCCGACGATGCAATCCTCCAGACCTTCAACCGTCAGGAAAGACAGGGAATCTGCTTCAATCAGCTCACGCATTTCCTCGATGCTGTGATTGGCAGCAATCAGCTCAGAGGTCGTGGACGTATCGATTCCGTAGAAACAAGGATTCTGAATCGGCGGGGATGCGATACGCACATGCACTTCCGTCGCCCCGGCTTCCTTCAGCATCCTGACAATCCGTTTGCTTGTGGTGCCGCGTACGATGGAATCATCGACCATGACAACGCGTTTGCCTTCGACGATCCCGCGGACCGCTGACAGCTTCATTTTCACACCCTGCTCACGCAGCTCCTGTGAAGGCTGGATGAAGGTGCGGCCTACATAGCGATTTTTGATCAAACCAAGCTCATAAGGAATGCCGGTTGCTTCCGAGAATCCGATAGCAGCCGAAATACTGGAATCCGGCACACCGGTCACGACATCGGCATCGATCGGTGCTTCCTGCGCCAGGACTTTCCCCATTTTCTTACGGGATGCATGGACATTCTGTCCGTTCAAATTGGAATCGGGACGGGAGAAGTATACATATTCCATCGAACAAAGCGACCGTTCCAGCATGGAAGAAAAACGCTGTGTATGAAGACCCGCATCGCTGATCGTAATCAACTCACCAGGCTCCACTTCGCGCACATATTCAGCTCCTGTCACATCGAAGGCACATGTTTCAGAGGAAACGACCCAAGCATCACCAAGGCGCCCAAGCGACAATGGTCGCAATCCCTTGGGATCGACAGCAACAAACAGCTGTGTTTCGGTAAGGATCGTCAGGCTGTAAGCACCTTTGACCATGCTAAGCGCCGATTTGATCGCATCTTCCAATTCTATCTGTCCGCTGCGTTTGATCAGATGGGCAATCACCTCTGTATCAGATGATGTTTGCAGGATGCTGCCCTGTGCTTCCAGCTGCTGCTTCAGTCCGTATGCATTGACGAGATTTCCGTTATGGGCGATGGCCAGGCTATCCTTTTGGGAACGGAACAGCAATGGCTGTACGTTCTCATAGCCGCCGCCCCCTGCTGTAGCATACCGGACATGACCGATGGCCGCATTGCCGTTCAGCTTGTTGAATTGGCCTTCAGAAAACACTTCATTGATCAGACCGATCCCTTTGTGCAAATGAAGATTTTCCCTGTCGGTCGTGACGATGCCGGCTCCCTCCTGCCCGCGGTGCTGCAGGGCGTGAAGGCCATAGTACGTCACTTCTGCCGCTTTTTCATGTCCCCAAATCGCAAAGACGCCGCATTCCTCATTCAAGCCTTTGATTTCAGCAAGCATGGGATAGCTCCTTTCCAAAGTGCTTCTAGTGTCGGTACAGTTTCTGAGATGATGGTCTGTCCGTCATGCTTGATGACAAGCCCTGCTTCTTCTGTCACCGCGCCGATCTGCTTCGCACTTGGCACTGCCTGTTCGAAGGCTGCCTGATTTTCCGGAGAAACCGTCAAAAGGAAGCGGGATTGCGACTCGCTGAAGAGCGCTGCAGTTGCATCGCCGCCGATTGTCACATCAGCTCCAAGCCCTGTACCGAACAAGCTTTCCGCCAGCGCCACACCGAGGCCGCCTTCTGCAAGGTCATGGGCAGACGCAACCAATCCTTGTTGGATGCTGGTTAACACTGCCTGCTGATTGCCGGCTTCCACATCAAGATCGATTACAGGTGCCTTGCCAAAGTAGCGACCTTCCAGGACATTCTGCAGCTCACTGCCGCCGAATTCCGCTTTTGTTTCGCCCAATAGATAAATGGCATCGCCAGATTGCTTGAATTGGCTTGTCGTCACATGCGCCAGGTTCTCGACCAATCCGACCATCCCGACAACCGGTGTCGGGAAGATCGCCTGCTGGTTGGACTCATTGTAAAGGGACACGTTTCCGCTGATAACTGGTGTTTCCAATGCCAGGCATGCCGCACTCATACCATCGACGCTCTTCTCCATTTGCCAGAAATTCTCTGGTTTATCCGGGTTGCCGAAGTTCAAGCCATCTGTCAGCGCAAGCGGCTTGGCACCAGAGCTGACGATATTGCGGGCTGCTTCCGCCACGGCAATCTTGCCGCCTGTTTCGGGATCCAAATAGATATAACGGGAGTTGCAATCCGTTGTCATCGCAATTGCTTTCTCTGTCCCGCGCACACGAACGATAGCCGCGTCACTTCCAGGCGCCACTACTGTGCTAGCGCCAACCATGGAATCATATTGGTCATAAACCCATTCCTTGCTGGCGATTGTCGGCTGCTGCAAAAGCTGTTTCAATGCAGCAGCATGATCTTCCACAGCGGGCTTGTAGTCGATTGTCTGGAATTCTGTATAATAATCCGGGACTTTGGAGTCCTTGTAATATACCGGTGCATCCTCAGCCAAGCTGTCGACCGGGATATCTGCTGCCACCTCCCCGTGATGCAGGAGACGGAAACGTTTATCATCCGTCACGGTTCCGACTGCGACAGCCTGCAGTCCGTATTTTTCGAATACATCGATGATGCCCTGCTCCTGGCCTTTCTTCACGACAAGCAGCATACGCTCCTGAGACTCTGACAGCATCAGTTCATAAGGCGTCATATGCTGTTCACGCTGCGGCACGAGGTCAAGGTTCATTTCCATTCCCATGCCCGCTTTACTTGCCATTTCACTCGCACTTGATGTCAAACCAGCCGCACCCATGTCCTGGATACCGACAAGCGCCTCATGCTGAATCACTTCCAGGCATGCTTCGATGAGAAGCTTTTCCATGAATGGATCGCCGACCTGTACAGAAGGGCGCTTCGATTCGGATTCTTCGCTAAGGTCTTCCGATGCAAATGTCGCACCGTGGATACCATCACGGCCAGTTGGTGCACCAGCGTAGATAACCGTATTGCCGACACCGGCAGCGATACCTTTTTGGATGTCCTTCTGGTCGATCAAACCGACACACATGGCATTGACTAGCGGGTTGCCTTCGTAACTATCATCGAATTGGATTTCGCCTCCGACAGTCGGTACGCCGACACAGTTACCGTAACCGGCGATGCCGTGAACCACTTCTTCCAGCAAATATTTCACGCGCGGCGTCGTCAAGTTGCCAAAGCGCAAGGAATTCAATAAAGCGATCGGACGGGCACCCATGGAGAAGACATCACGGATGATGCCGCCGACCCCTGTGGCTGCACCTTGATAAGGCTCGACAGCCGATGGGTGGTTATGACTTTCCACTTTGAATACGACTGCTTTGTCATCGCCGATATCGACGATTCCGGCACCTTCACCAGGTCCCTGCAGCACATGCGGCCCCTTCGTCGGGAACTTGCGCAATAATGGCTTGGATGTCTTGTAGCTGCAATGCTCCGACCACATGACGGAGAAAATGCCTGTTTCCGTGAAATTCGGAAGCCTGCCGAGGATGTTTTTGACGGATTGGAATTCTTCATCCGTCAGACCCATATCCCGATACAGACGGTCCTGTTCGATTTTTTCCGGACTGATTTCAGCTTGTTGTAACATACATTTCCCTCCAGTGATGTAGTACGGATCGGAACATCGCCAGCCCATCGCTCGAGCCGAGCAAATCCTCGACCGCCCGTTCAGGATGCGGCATCATGCCCAGCACATTGCCTGCTTTATTGACGATTCCGGCAATATCGGCCCGGGAACCGTTCGGATTGTTCTTGTAAGTGAAAACAATCTGATTATTTTGCTTCAACTCTTCCAATGTCGCATCGTCGCAATAATAATTCCCTTCTCCGTGAGCAATCGGAATTTGAATTTCCTGCCCTTTTTCATAGCCGGTTGTGAAAATCGTATCATCCCTTTCCACAACAAGCGTTTCATAATGGCACATGAATTTCAGCTTCTCGTTGCGCAGCATTGCACCTGGCAGCAAGCCTGTTTCCAATAGGATCTGGAAGCCATTGCACACACCAAGGACAGGAGTGCCCGCTTCTGCCTTTTGTTTGATTTGGTTCAGAACATCGGATACAGACGCGATTGCGCCGGAACGCAGGTAGTCACCATAGCTGAATCCTCCCGGAAGCAAAATGGCATCATAGTCTGCCAGATTGGCAGATTCATACCATACAAGATCTACTTCTTCTCCCAAGCCATCACGGACAGCATGATACATATCACGGTCACAGTTGGAACCCGGAAAAACGATGACAGCAAATTTCACGAGCGTATACCCTCCTCGACTGTATAGCTGTATTCTTCCATGACAGGATTGGCAAGCAGCTTATCGCACATCCGCTGTACTTCCAATGCCACATCAGCTTCATCCGGCAGCGTCATTTCGATGTATTTGCCGACTCGTGTGTCCGCCACATCCGGGAATCCATTTGCCTGCAATGCTTCCTGTACAGCCTTACCTTGCGGGTCGAGGACCCCTTCTTTCAGCGTGATGAAGATTTTTACCTTTTTCATTTTGCTGCCTCCAGTCGATTTAAGATTGCATCATATACGTCGATCAAGTCACCCAGGTCTTCCCGGAACACATCCTTGTCCATCTTGCCGCCATTCTCCTTATCCCAAAGCCGGCATGTATCCGGGGAGATTTCATCGGAAAGGAGGATGGAGCCATCTTGGTCACGGCCGAATTCCAGCTTGAAATCGACCAGCTGCAGACCGACTCTGTCAAAGAATGCCTGCAGATGCTGGTTGACCTCCAAAGCCGCTTGCTTGATGAAAGCGAGCTCCTCTTCATTCAGATCCGTCAGGAGCAATGCATGCGCATCATTGATGATCGGATCATCCAAACTGTCATCCTTATAGTAAAGCTCTGTCAAAACGGGCTGGAAAACGGTCTTCTCCGGAATACCGAGTCTTCTCGTAATGCTGCCTGCTGCAACATTCCGAACGACCACTTCGAGCGGTACGATCGTCGTCTTCTTCACCAGCTGCTCAGTCTCGCTGAGCGGCTTGATGAAATGCGAGGAAATGCCCTGCTCCTGCAAGTATTCGAAAATATGGGTCGAGATAAGATTGTTGTAGCGGCCTTTTCCTTCGAAGCTTGCTTTCTTCTTGCCATTGAATGCTGTTGCATCATTTTTATAAGACAGCACGAGCTCCTGCTCTTTTTCTGCTGATTGAAATACTTGCTTGGCTTTTCCTTCGTACAGCAATTTACCTTTCACGTTCTCCACCCCGTTTGTCAAAGTATTATTCTAGTCCGATTTTATGGAAAATCTGATCCACGTTTTTCAAGTGATACGTATAGTCGAAGCAGTCATCGATTTCTTCCTGGCTCAGGAATGCCGAGATTTCTGTTTCTGCTTCGATAAGATGCTTGAACTGTGTTTCTGTTTCCCAGGCTTCCATGGCCTTCGGCTGGACGATATCGTATGCTTGCTCACGGCTCATGCCTTTGTCGATCAGCGCAAGCAATACACGCTGAGAGAAAATGACGCCATATGTGCGGTCGATATTACGCTTCATGTTTTCCGGGAAGACAGTCAGGTTCTTCACGATATTCGAGAAACGATGGAGCATATAATCCAGCGCGATTGTCGCATCTGGCAAGATGACGCGCTCGGCAGATGAATGGGAAATATCGCGTTCATGCCAAAGTGCCACGTTTTCGTAAGCGGTGATCATATGGCCGCGGATCAAACGCGACATACCGACCATGTTTTCGGATCCGATCGGATTACGTTTATGCGGCATCGCAGAGGAACCTTTTTGACCTTTTGCAAAGAATTCTTCCACTTCGCGTGTTTCTGTTTTTTGGAGTCCGCGGATTTCTGTCGCGAATTTCTCGATGCTGGTTGCAATCAGCGCCAATGTGCTCATATATTGGGCGTGGCGGTCACGCTGCAATGTTTGTGTGGATACCGGTGCCGGCTTTAAGCCTAGCTTTTTCGTCACATATTTCTCTACATATGGATCGATGTTTGCATATGTACCAACCGCGCCGGAAAGCTTTCCATACTGGATTGTTTCGGCAGCAGCATCGAAACGCTCCAGGTTCCGTTTCATCTCTTCATACCATAGCGCCATTTTCAAACCGAAAGTTGTCGGTTCGGCGTGGACACCATGTGTGCGGCCCATCATGACGGTATGCTTATGCTCCTTTGCTTTTGCTTCCAGGATATCGATGAAATCGACGATACCTTTGCGGATGATTTTGTTCGCTTGCAGCAAGAGATAAGATAAAGCTGTATCCACTACATCGGTGGAAGTCAGGCCGTAATGCACCCATTTGCGTTCTTCGCCCAATGTCTCGGATACTGCACGCGTGAAGGCCACCACATCGTGACGTGTTTCTTTTTCAATCTCCAGAATGCGGTTGATATCGAAGGACGCGTTTTCACGCAATGCCTTCACATCGGATTCGGGAATGACACCTAAATCACTCCATGCTTCACATGCCAGGATTTCGACTTCAAGCCATGCCTGATATTTATTTTCATCCGTCCAGATTTTGCCCATTTCTTCTCTTGTATAACGTTCAATCATGCATTGTTTCCTCCTAGTGATCGTGTAAAGGCGTCGGTTTCATCCAGTAAGGATTTCCTTGACGTTCCAACCATCGTAAAATGTCCCATTTTCCGTTTCGGCTTGGCTTCCTGCTTGCCATAATCATGAATGTGGGCAAGCGGTCTGTCAGGATGCCCCCAATACTGGTCCAGCGCTTCTCCTAATAAATTTATCATAACGGCAGCCCCGATAAAATGGACCGGCAAAAGAGGCAGTCCGCAGATGGCGCGGATATGCTGCTCGAATTGCGAAACCGTACAAGCTTCAATCGTATAATGCCCCGAATTATGCGGTCTTGGCGCCACCTCATTCATATACAGTTCATTGCCTGATACAAACATCTCGACGGTGAAGGTCCCGACAACACCGGCGGCTTCAGCCAGCTTACCGGCAGCGATGCGTGCTTGCTCCGCCACTTCGTCCGCGACAGCAGCCGGAGCAATGGTCCGATATAGAATATGATCCCGATGTTCATTTTCCGCTACCGGGAAATAGGTTATTTGCCCATCTTGCCCCCTCGTCAGGACAATCGATATTTCCTTATCGAAGGTGAGCCAGGCTTCCATGATACAGCGGCCGTTCTGCCGGACGAATTCCGCAGCTTCTTTCAAGTCTTCCTTCGTATTCAGTTTTAGCTGTCCCTTGCCGTCATATCCGCCGCGGCAGGTTTTTACGACAGCTGGGAAACCGATCTCCCTGATGCTTGCCAACAATTCCTTTTCGTCCGTTACGATTGCAAAAGGCGCCACCGGAAGATCCAGTTCTTTCATCAGGTTCTTTTCATTCGCACGATCTCCGCTGATTTCCAGAAGAAGCGAGCCCTGCGGGAGTTTCCCGACTTCCTCCAAAAGCTTCGCAGCTCCCAGATCGACATTCTCGAATTCATAGGTGACGACATCGCTTAAGCTTTCCAATTTTCGGATAGCGTCCCGATCATCATAGGCCGCTTCGATATGCAAGTCCGCCACTTGCGCAGCCGGACAATCAGGCGTTGGATCAAGGACGATGATGCGGTATCCCATATGCTTGGCTGCTGTTGCCATCATACGGCCAAGCTGACCGCCGCCAAGTATGCCGATGGTGATGATATTATTTGGTCGCAAGCTGATCCCTCATTTCTGCCACTTGTTCTTTCATCCCTTGCTGATAAGCTGTCAGGCGCTCGGCAATCGCGCTGTCATGGATGCCAAGCATTTGCGCTGCCAGGATACCGGCATTTTTGGCGCCGGCTTTCCCGATTGCCACCGTAGCCACCGGAACACCCCCTGGCATCTGGACGATTGATAATAAGGAATCCATCCCGTCCAGTGCCTTTGTCTGTACCGGGACACCGATCACGGGCAATGTCGTCTTGCTGGCAACCATTCCGGGCAAATGAGCTGCACCGCCTGCACCGGCAATGATCACCTTCAATCCTCTATCCCTGGCACTTGATGCATATTCAAACATATCCTCCGGTGTCCGGTGAGCTGAGATCACTTCTTTTTCATAAGGGATATCCAGCTCTTCCAGCAGCTTGCACGCATGCTCCATCGTTTCCCAATCAGAGATGCTGCCCATGATGATTCCAATCTCCGCCATCTTATCCCTCTTTCCTATTTTTTCCCGTAAAAAAAGCCTATTCACCCTCCCGCTAAATGAGAGAAGACGAATAGGCATACGGGTGTCGTAGGCTCATAATCATGCAGTCCATCTTCCCTCATAGTCCGCTATTTACGGTAGCAGGTAGAGACTTCCGGACCATATTTCCGGAAATATATGAGGTACGATCTATAAGCACAGCTACGTGCTATGATGTCAAAACTAGCCGTGTCTTTCATGCATGTTTATGATAACAATTCTGACACACATCGTCAATGAAAAAATCGAACGATGATTATTTTGTTATATTTAATGTTCGGTTTTTAGTAATTTTGTATCAAAGCTTACTTTCTTTCCGACCGGCTCTATCCTTTTACTGCCGTTCTCGACCGTTTCCCGGAAGATGGGCTCTTCCACTTTCCGGACTGGCAGATAACCCTCTGCTTTGATACGTGCAAGACAAGCATCGATCGTCTCATTCTCACCGAGCTCAAAACGTTTCTTTGCCGGCTTCTTTTCTTTTGGCATTGCGGATACGCTCCCTTTTTACGCTTTTCACCCAGAAACCGCCAAAAATCTGCCGCGGCTCATAGGCAATGATAAAGGCCTTCGGATCGATTCCCTTTATATCTTCGTATAGCTTCAATTCAAATTTACGCGGGGTCAGGATCTGCATCGCAAGGCGGTCCCCATCCATTCCATAGGCGAACCAGCTTGTGACGCCATAGCCCTTCTCACGGAGTTTTCTCGTAAAATCGATGCTTGGATCAGAAGATATGACATTGACGGTGATATAGCCAAGTGCCAGCTTTTCCTCTATTTTTGAACCGAGGACGACACCGATCCCAAAGCCAAGTGCATAGGCGATCAGGTTCTGAATTTGATCCAAATTGTCCAGGACCAGCCCGAGACCAATCGTATAGATCGTAATCTCAAAAACACTGACGAAGGCCGCAATATAGCGTCTCCCTTTTAATGTCAGGATGACCCGCAAGGTATTGAGGCTCACATAAACAATATTGACGACAAAGATGATCAATACCATGACGATTGGTATCTCCAGCAACTAGATTCCTCCTTCTTGCTCGTAAAAATTGCTGCTTTTGCAGTATCAATAGCCGTACTGCTTGCGTTTTCTCCTCCTGATCAAATGAATCAGTATCGCAATCAGGATGATCACTGCCATGATACCGGCCACTGCTGTGATGGCCGGGAATTTATCCGCCCTGGCAGCAGCGATTGCAAAATACGCCCAGACGAATACGAGCGGATAAATACTATCACGGAATATATGCATAACGCCAATTGTCAGGATTGCACCTGCAAGAAGCAAAATGATTGTCCAAACTTCACCTGATAAAAGCCAGCCTCCTACATTATCCACCCCAAGAGACACAAATAGAATACCGACATTCAACATGGTAGCGACGGAAACCCAGCCGATATAGATGGAGAACGGAAACAAATCGAATTTCCGGCGATCGGATGAAGTCGATATTGTTTGGTACAGGATTACCAAAGAGATGAGCAGCGCTGCCATCGGGATGATGGAGAGACTGAAGAGCTCATAATGGAAGCAGAATATCCAAGCAATATTAAAGATACAGCTGGCAATGAATGTCCCTGCAGCTTTTGCATACCATTCCGTTTCCCGTGTGGATCGCAGAAATAAACGTATCACCCAAATCAGGACGAATAAATAGATGACACTCCAAATACTGAATGCATAGCCTGCCGGCTGGAACAATACGTCCAGCTGGTCGGATAATTGCTGCGTAGTCTTTCCGCCAAGAGGCAAGGCATTGGACAGATAATTGACGGCGATTGTTGCAATATAAGCCAGTAAGCTGAACCAAGCCAGCTTCACTGAACGATTACTCATGTAAATTCCTCCTCCTCGCCCGCTTGACAGACGATCATGGTCACTCGTAAGTATAATACAATTATACCCGACAGCGCCGCAATCAACGCACAAAGGTAAAATCCGACCATAAAACTGTATTTTTCGCCCATATAAAAAGCCGCCCCGATCGGAGCGGCTTCCAGTCAAGCCAAAAAGATGAAGTATAGCAGGAATACGACGAACAGGAACCACATGACTGGGTGGACTTCCTTCACGCGCCCTTTGACAAGCAAAGTAAGCGGGTAGAAGATGAATCCAATCGCAATACCGGTAGCGATGCTGCCAGTCAGCGGCATCATGAGAATCGTGAAGAAAGCTGGGACAGCGAATTCAATTTTATCCCACTCGATATCCTTCAAGGAAGAGCACATCAGTACGCCGACGACAATCAAGGCCGGTGCCGTCACTTCATTGGTGATGATGGACAGCAGCGGGCTGAAGAATAATGCCAAAAGGAAGCAAATCGCAGTGACAACTGCTGTGAAGCCTGATCTTCCGCCTGCACCGACACCAGTTGTCGATTCGACATACGCGGTAGTATTGGAAGTACCTAAAACGGCACCCGCAACTGTCGCACCAGAATCGGCAAGCAATGCCTGTCCGGGATTGGGCAATTTACCATCCTTCATCAAGCCGGCCTTCGTAGCAACAGCAACCAATGTGCCTGCTGTGTCAAAGAAATCGACGAATAGGAATGTCAAGATGACAGTCAGCATTTGGATGGTGAAGATATCACCAAAGTGCGCAAAGGCAGCCCCGAATGTTGGTGCAAGACTCGGCACACTTCCGACGACATCCCCGACTGCTGTCGGAGGATCAATCAAGCCGACAATCATACCAGCTACCGCTGTAATGATCATTCCGATGAAGATTGCGGCACGGAATCCTATCACCAAAAGAATTGCCGTAACAAAGATACCAAAGATGGCCAGCAGGGCCGGACCGCTGTGGATATCCCCAAGGGCCACGACCGTATCCTCGCTCATCACTACGAGATTAGCGTTTTTCAAGCCGATGAAAGCGATGAAGAGTCCGATACCGGCCCCTACTGCCAATTTCAAAGTCGGCGGAATGGCGTTGATCAAAAGCTCACGCAAACCAGAAAGGGAAAGAATCATGAAAATCACACCGGAAGCAAATACGCCTGCCAATGCAGTTTGCCATGGAATTCCGTAAGTAAGTACAACTGTGAAGGCGAAGAATGCATTCAATCCCATGCCAGGAGCAAGCGCTATCGGCAATTTTGCAAAGACACCCATGATCAGGGTCCCGATTGCAGAAGCGATTGCTGTAGCAGTGAAAATTGCGCCGGCATCCATACGGCCGCCATTTATTGCGCTGTCGGGCACTCCCTGGAGAGTCAGCACATTCGGATTGACGAACAGGATGTACGCCATCGACAAGAATGTCGTGATACCGGCGATTATCTCGGTGCGGTAAGATGTGTTCAATTCGTCAAAACGGAAAAAACGTTTCATAACTTGTTACTCCTCCTGTTTCTTCGATTGGGCAGGATAAGCTTTCAAATAAAAAACACTTCTGCCTGAAGCAAGAAGCGTTTCCTATCTACACCACATCTGCGTATGTAACCCAGATTGAAATGTCAGCGTAGTCAGGTTAATGACGGTAACCTGGTAGAAACTTATGGGCCATATTCCCAAAATTATACGAAGACGAAAAATATATAGTATCAATACTCTTTCACTATAAAAGCATTTTGCACGCTTCGTCAATGTTTTTTCGGAAAATGAACCTAATAATAGTGTTAGAAATCGTTTCCATTTCATTCAGCTGATGGTGGATCGCACTTTTTCTGCATTGTGTTCTTCGAAATAGGATTGAATGACAGCATGATCGGAATGCGGCACCGCTTCCCCTCTGACAAATTGGGCACCATTGATCTGGCCGCCTGTAAGCAGGACCATGTCACCTTCTTGACTGAGATCGAGTGCAAGACGGATACCTTCCGTTCTCGTCCGTGCTGTCGACACATTATTCACTTCATCGGAAAACCCTTTGCAGACTGCAGCAATGATGGTGTCGGGATCATGAAACCCAGGGTGATCCACGGACACGACAATTTCATCTGCCCGTCCCTCGACTGTCTGTGCCATTTTAGGCATTTTCCCGAAATCACGAATGCCGACCCCCAAGATCATGACGATCAAACGACGATGCGGAATCGTGTTCACGGCGTCCAATAGCTGATCCAATGCCGCCGGTGTATGGGCATAATCGAGAATGATCTTTCTATTACCGTACTGCTCCATCACCTCAAAACGCCCTTCTGGACTTTCGATTGCAGCTAAAACATCCACAATCGCCTGCAAATCGAATCCGAGCTGGATTGCCGTCCCGACAGCCGCAAGCAGATTGGCAACATTATACTTCCCATAAATCGGTGCGTGAACCGCATAGCATTCCCCATCAGCATGAAGATCGAATTGTGTGCCATGCCTGTCCGTCCTCAGGTTCCGTGCGATTAAATCAGCTCCGCTGTGCCTGTCGAGGCTATAGGTCAATATCTTCCCCTCAAACATATCCAGGATATCGCGTGACATCTCATCATCGAGGTTCACGATTGCACAAGCTGCCTGCTGGAAAAGCATCAGCTTTGCACGCTTATATTTATCCATCGTTTTATGGAATTCCAAATGCTCAGGCGATAGATTTGTATGAATGGCCACATCGAATGTCATCGCTGCAGTACGTTTCTGCTCCAAGGCAATCGATGTCGCCTCCATGACAACGGCCTTTTCCCCGACTGATTTCAGCTGTCTGAAAAGGGCATGCAAATCCGCGGATTCCGGCGTGGTGGGTGTGCTTTTGGAAAACTCCAGTCTTTCCTTTGATGTAAATATGCCGCATGTGCCAATGGAAGTGGTCGCAAACTGGAGCTGATTCAGCAGCGAACGGACGTATGCGGCTACGGTCGTCTTCCCATTGGTGCCAGTGACAGCGATGGTCACAAGTTTCTTCCAAGCTTCCCCTGATAACAGGACTGCCATCTGCGCCATCGCCAGCCTGGCATCCTCCACTGCAAGGAATGTACAATCCTCATGCTCGCGATAAAAGGATTTCAGCAAATCTTCATCTGTGCCGACGATGATGGAAGCACCCTTTGCAATGGCATCCTCGATAAAGGCATGCCCATCATGATTTTCTCCCTTTACACAAATGAAAACATCATTCTTGTTCACATGACGGGAATCAAATCGGACAATATTGGCTATTGTACTGGAAGCACCGTAAATCCGTTTAAATTCCACTTTATGCTGTTTCATCAAATTGATAATCATGGCTACCCCCTGTATTTCCGCTCCAAGTGTTTTCTTCTTTTACCCTGAAGATGCAGCGGTTATACAGTCATCATGGAAATCATGATTCGGGAACTAGGTTATTCCAGATTAAACCATTGATTACCTGGTTTATCCACATTATAATGTAAACATGCTACATCAAAGGTGTTGACGTAAAGTGAAGAAATCTTTTATCGGCAGCCGTGTCCTGAAGACGGGGATTGCTGTGTTTTTTACAGCACTAGTTTGTGAAGTATTTAACATAACACCGGCATTTGCAGTCATCGCGGCCATCGTAACGATTGAGCCGACGATCCATGCCTCTATCCAAAAAGGTCTGATACGTCTGCCAGCCAGTATGGTCGGAGCAGGGTTCTCCGTCCTTTCGATCCATTTATTCGGTGCTTCTCCGCTGACCTACACGGCAGCGGCTTTTTTAACGATTTTGGTCTGCTATAAACTGAAGCTGCATGCGGGCTTGATTGTTGCAACGATTACAGCAGTGGCCATGATCGATGTGGAGCATACGAGCCTTTGGGCTGATTTCTGGTCCCGTCTGGGCGGGAGCATCATCGGAATCATCATTTCCACACTCGTGAATATGCTCATCTTTCCGCCTGACTACTTAAAGAAATCACGTTCACAGCTGGACGTGGTCATCACACATACCAATCAGCTGTTACAAGCATTCGTGGATTCGAGAATCAAGCAAACTGGAGTGGACCAGCCGATTCAAAGCCTGACAGGATCCTTTCGCCGACTGACCGAGGAACGACTACTGCTGGAGCAGTACATAGAGCAGCAGGAGCGGGAAATGCGTTATCATTTTCCGAACTCGAAAGCGAAAGCACTGTTGGATGAAGAGTCCGCTTTCGCTGAGAAATTGAAGCTTATCCATTATCATCTTTGGAATCTGATCCATGCTGGCCGAAGCGGCAAACCGCTGCATTGGAGTCCGAATCAGCGCCATCGTTTCATCGAAGCTGCAGAAGCTGTCCAGCTGAATCTGCAGCATTGGACGAAAGATGGCAGTCCGACAGACGGAAGGCAGTTCCGGGAATTGTTCAAGCTGTTCTGGAGCATAGACATGCCGAAAAATCCTGAGCACGGATACTTCCCGATTGAAAGCATCTACTTGTATGAGCTGCTGTCCATCCATCAGCTCATCGAGAACCAGCAATCCGAAAAACACCATATGCTTACACAAAAAGAGGCCATGCCATCTGATTGATGGCATGGCCTCTTGGTATATTGGGATAATTTCAATATGTATCCAAGGAATTGATATACTGAATAGCAAGCAATTTTGCTTACGTACTTCTATGAATCATCTCTTCACGATCGGGTACTCCAGCCAAGAACCATCTTTCTTCTTTTCGTAGCCAGAGTATGATTTTTTATTAGCATCATACTTTAATAAAGGAATGATGTTACTTTTCACGGTTTCCCCATCTATATAAAAATGACTCGATTTATCCCAAAAAACTCTTCCCAGATAACTTTTGTCATCCGCAACCTCTGCAGTCGATACATGACCCGCAATGATATCTTTCATGAAAATACCTGTTTCTGCAGGATATTTCCAAAAGAATTCATTCGTCCTCGTTGCTTGCTTCCAATGTTCTTCCTCACAGATGCCGGCATGAACATATATTTGATTTTCGGTTTCGTAATACGGAAGCCGTCTATTTTTTTCAGAGAGCCAATTCAACAGCCCTCCATGCTTCTCTTTTAGCATTTGTACCATATAGTGACTTATTTCATAGTAAGAGCCTTTTGTCATCACTGGCTGTTTTTCCATCATTTCAAACTGTTCTCCGGAAAAGAAGCTTTTGATCGTAAATAAGTTAAAATCGTGTGCAAGCCATTTTGACTTATCGTCCAGTGTTGTATACCAGTCAATGAACATTTTTTCATGGTTGCCCAATAATGTGATAACTTGTTTTGGATACTTTTCCTCCAAATGTTTGATATGGTAAAGCACCTGGCAGCTGTCTGCACCGCCATCAACATAATCTCCCAAAAGTATCAATTTATTTTCCTCACCGGCATCCAAATCAACTAAATGCAGCGTATCCATCATTGCTTCGTAACATCCATGAATGTCACTCATTGCATATAGCTTTGTCACTTGCACTCCCCCTTCATAAAAAAACAAGCCTATTTTATAGATTCTCCTTTAAAAAGAACTCTGTAAAATAGGCTTTGATTTCAGTATATATTATTTGGGCTTTTTATTCCCACTCAATAGTCGCAGGCGGCTTGCTTGTAATGTCATACACGACGCGGTTCACATGATTCACTTCGTTGACGAAACGTACAGAAATACGTTCCAACACATCCCAAGGGATACGTGCCCAGTCGGATGTCATACCGTCGATGGAAGTTACGGCACGGATGCCAAGCGTGTAGTCATACGTACGGGCATCGCCCATCACGCCGACGCTCTTGAAGCCTGGAAGTACAGTGAAGTACTGCCAAATGTCTCGATCAAGACCAGCTTTTGCGATTTCCTCTTGCAGGATAGCATCGGATTCACGTACAATTTCAAGCTTCTCTTCCGTGATTTCACCGATTACACGGATTGCCAGACCTGGTCCCGGGAAAGGCTGGCGATGCACGATTGCATCCGGCAAGCCAAGCTGTGTTCCAAGCTCACGTACTTCATCCTTGAACAATGTTTTCAGCGGCTCGATCAATTCAAACTGCATGTCTTCAGGCAGTCCGCCCACATTGTGGTGGGATTTGATCGTCTGTGCCGTTTCCGTCCCGCTCTCCACGATATCCGTATAAAGCGTGCCTTGTGCAAGGAAGTCCATGTTTTCAAGCTTGGAAGCTTCATCATCAAATACATAGATGAATTCATTACCGATGATTTTCCGTTTTTGCTCCGGATCGGAAACACCTTCCAGCTTACTTAGGAAACGATCCTGTGCATGCACGGCAATCAGGTTGATTTTGAATTCATCACGGAAAGTTTTCTCGACCATTGCACCTTCATTTTTACGCAGCAAACCGTGATCGACGAAGATACAAGTCAGCTGATCGCCGATTGCTTTATGGATAAGGGCAGCTACTACAGAGGAGTCCACTCCGCCGCTCAATGCACATAGTACATTGCGATCACCGACTTGCTGACGGATTTTTTCGGTCTCCATCTCGATGAAGTTTTCCATTGTCCAATCCGCTTTTGCATGACAGACGTCAAAAACGAACTGCTTGAGCAAATGATTGCCGTACTCGGAATGACGTACTTCAGGATGGTACTGCACACCGTAAAGATTGCGCTCTTTATTGCTGATTGCCGCAACTGGGGTGGACGGGCTTGTTGCATCTACGCTGAAGCCTGGTGCTGGGTCCAATACTTTATCGCCATGACTCATCCAAACAAGCTGTTTTTCCGGTGAGTCTTTGTAAATGACGGAAGGGTTTGTCAGCGTGATTTCCGCGCGGCCGTATTCCCGGCTGTCAGCACGCTGGACATTTCCGCCGAAATGCTGTGTCATCAGCTGCATACCGTAACAGATTCCCAATACCGGGATGCCAAGTTCGAAGATTTCTTCATCACAGCGGAAGCTGTTTTCATCATATACACTATGCGGTCCGCCGGAAAGGATGATTCCTTTCGGGTTCATCTTACGGATCTCATCTGCTGTCAGCTTGTGGGAATGCAGTTCGCTGTATACACCGAACTCCCGGATCCTTCTTGTGATCAATTGATTGTACTGGCTGCCAAAGTCCAGTACCAATATCATATCTGTATCGATATCCAAAGTCTGTCCACTCCTTCTTTGTTCTCTAGATATAAGCAGGTCGGGTGCAAGCACCACATTTTACCTTTATCACGTCATGAAAAAAACAGAAGCTGAATCCGCGCCGTGTTTCAAGGCGGAATCCAGCAAAGTAACGTAGTCGGCTCAAGCCTTCAATGGATGTCGGCAGCAGCTTGCCGCGTCTATCTGAAGGTGCTTATTGCCTCTTATTCTATCAATGTGCCTAAAATGGGTCAAGATGTCGCTTGTTTAATTAAATTTTCCCACAATTCGACAGCGTTTATCCACGCCTGGGCACTTTTTTCGTTCCGATATAATATTCGTTCATATTCGGCGGTCAGCTCGGACATATGCTTATTGCCGAACTCTTTATCGATGATCTGTGCATATTCTCTCAGCGTTTGACTCGGAGGACGGCTGAAACCTTTATGCGACAGCAGGCGCAGCAAATAACGATAAGCCTTTCCGAATGTTTCCTCGGACTGCTCCTTTCGATATTTCCGTACGTAATAGGCAGTCAGCCATCTATAACGAGTCAGATATAGGATAATTGCCAAAAGCAGCACCACGATGGACGGAATGATCCAATACAGCGGATGAAAATCAGAGGAAGCAGCCGTCCGATTATCCTGCACAGGCGCTTCTTCCTGCTCCTCCGGCTGTTCTGGAGCCGGCTCTGGATCCTCCTGTTCAGGCGTTTCTGGTTCTGTTTCCGGCGTTTCACTTGCAGTCTCCTCCTCACTGACGAATTCCGCAGGGTTAGTGAACCCTTGTGTCGGCTCAAACGGAACCCAGCCTGTATCCGGGAAATATACTTCCACCCAGGAATGAGCATTGGCATTTGTGACCATATAGGTTGTCATGCCATCAGGAGTGGTGAAATTCGGATTGGACGCAGCCTGTCCCTCGGTAAAGCCTTTCACCCAGCGGGCGGGAATATCCGCAGCCCGCAGGAGGACGACCATCGCAGATGAGAAGTTATCGCAATATCCGATTTTACTTTCGAATAGGAACTGATCGACATAATCCTGATCCTCTTCCGGGACCGGGATATCCTGCGTCCGGTATTGGAAGCCATTCTGGTTGAAATATTGCTCGACAGCTTTTGCCTTATCATAACGTGTATCGCCGGCAGCAGTGATTTCATCTGCCAAATCACGTACGCGCTCCGGCAAATTTTCAGGCAGCTGGGTATAGCGGTAATGGGTATTCGCATCATCCATCCCGGAATCATTGCGCAGGTCCTCGAGATTATATTGCGGTTCCTCGAATGCTATTGTGTAATTTTCCTCTGGATATTGAGCCCGATTGAACGTCTCCACGACACCGAAATCGGGATCCACCGCAGCAGCAACCGGGTCGCTGAAGAATGTCTGCACGCCGTAAGGATACACAAGCCTGTCCAGCACTTGATTGGGGCTCGGAAGAATGACGGCTTCCCGAGCCTCTGTCGCTACATTCCCGGTGTAAAGATCGATGCCGACCGGTTCCCCGCTCTGGAAATTTTCTGGTTCCGCTTCCCTTGAACGTTCCCAGCCTTTTCCTGTATACACATCTTTACTATCCACCCTCCAATAACCACTGGCTTCTGTCGATGCCCAGAACGCGATTGTGTTATCTTGTTCGAATGGACCGCCCAGTCGGGAATCATCCTCCCCGTACCCGACTTTTTTGATACCGCCTTCCCCTTCCTTTTCCTCGTTGCTATTTGACATGGTCTGGATGAATGGAACTGGATCTGCCCATTGCGGCGGCAGTTTCGGCGCTGCATATCCAACTGCTGCCGAAACTGCAAGTATGACCAGGAGCGGGACGGTCCACAGCAGCAATTGCTTTGGAAACTGTTTCTTTTCCCCTCCCTGATAAAGCCTCGCAAACGCAGAGATACCCATCGCAAAAAAGCTGATCAGAAAGACACGGACGACGGCTTCGCTGCCATCGTATGGTGTGAAAGTATCCAGTATCCCAATATAAAGGAATGTCATGATGATGAAGAAGAAAATACGGTTGGCAACGATGAACCAGTAATAAAGCAGATAGCTCATCAGCCATAGCAGGATCAAAAACAGCAAGGTCCTGAAAAACGGCGTAAGCGATGCAAATTCGCCAGTAAACAGCAATTGCAGATTTGCAGGGAGTTCTGTCCGGATGAACGATAGCCAGCCCCCCGCAATCAGGTTTTCTTCCATCACGGATACTTGCAGGACGATCATCAAAGCGGCAAGCTTCAGCACGAAACGTAGCCACCAGGGCATCCTGATAGCTGACAGTATGAAACAGCTCGCAGTGAAAAGGATGAAGATCGGCAAATTGCCTGTATCGCTGATCTCATCCAATGGCCGGAGCCATTCCCAGAACAAGAGGAACCCGCATACATATATCACATAGCGGATCCATAGCATCGGCCGGGCTCTCTTACGCATTACGCTGCACCTCCGTTCGGGCAGTTTTTTGTACGGGATGGATATCCATCTGATGACCAAGCTGGCGGACTCCCTGCAAAAGGTTTTTCTCCTTTGTTCCAAGTTCCGCATGAGAGCAGATGTATAAAACCGTCAATACATAGCCGGTTTGTCTTAGCTTGCGCAGCAATGGCAGATCCCTGCTATCCAGATCGGTTGTCACATAGTAAACAGTCGAGCCCTTCGGCTGCTTGGACAGCTCTGCCGCCAATGCATGGAGATGCGGCCGCCCCACTTCCCGGCTCACGGTAGTCAAATAGTGCTGCACGCGCTGCAGCTGGGCGCTGCCCATTGTTGCCGGCAGCCATTTAGCGTCATGGCCGAGGCTCATGAAGCCGACTTGTTCATTTCTTTTTTTCAGCTTCCGATAGACAGAAAAGGCAATGACAACTGCATATTCAAAGAGATCTTCGGCCTGCCGACCCACTCTTCTGTCCAATGCGACAAGCACGTCCGCGCTCTTTTCCTGCTCGAATTCCTTCGTCATCATATCCTGCTTCCTTGCTGATGCTTTCCAGTCGATCCAGCTGAATCGGTCTCCCGGCGTGTACTCCCGGATTCCAGAAACGACGCTCGTCTGCTTCGAACGCGGTGCATACGCAATAGCCGCCCCTTCCTCAAACACACTATTCGGATTGCCGACTGTCATCTCCCTTTCAGCTGGATAGACATGAAGCTGCTGACTGATATCGAATACCGCTTCTTTTTCGATCAGCTGAAATGGATCACCAGTACGCAGACGAATCTGATGGAAGCTGTGCTCCCCCCGAGGGAGCCTGTCCAGGACATATTGGATACGCAGATGTCTGCGGAAGCCCGGAAACAGGATATGCTGCTTTAGCTGCCTCGATTCAGCAGCCCGCAATGTTCCATCCGGTCTGCTCATTTTCAGCAAAGTCTTGTCAAATAAATCTTCAATTTGTAAATACACAAGCGGAAATGGCAAACCTCGAGACAGTGTGATTTCGACAGTCACTTCCCCGCCGCTTTTGACATAGTACTTGGAGAACGACCTTTCCACCCTCCAGCCGTCAAGGGGGTATGCCAGCACAAGCAGCACATATAACAAAATAGGTACGTAAGCATAAAACAAGAACCAGCTGACAAAGCCACCTTGAAACATGCTGTAACAAAACAGGATGATGGCCAGCAAAAAAATGCTCACCAGCTTAAAGGCAAAGCGCAGCTTATCTTTCATGTACGGATTCCTTCTCCACTGGTACATCCACTGCCTCGATCAGCCGCTGGACAAGCATCTCTGGCGTCAAGCCATCGTAACGCGCTTCCGAACGCAGCAAAATCCGATGGCCAAGCACGAATGGAGCCAATGTCTGTACGTCATCAGGAATGCAATAGTCGCGGTCATGGATGAATGCATACGCTTTGGCTGCCCGCATCATTGCAATGGACCCGCGGGGGCTAAGCCCTACATAAACATCGGGATGCCTGCGCGATATTTGTGCCAAATCCACAATATACTGCTGTATCTGCGGATCGACATACACATTTGCCGCGGCCTCCTGCATGCTTATCAGATCAGCTTTTGTCATGACGGATTCCACGGCGCTTATTGGGTGCTTGGTTCCGACAGCATCCAGCATCTGCATTTCTTCCTGGGCATTCGGATATCCCATCCGGATTTTCAGGAGGAAGCGATCCAACTGTGCTTCCGGCAGCGGATAAGTGCCTTCATAGTCGACTGGATTCTGGGTCGCCATGACAAAGAATGGATCAGCCAGCGGCAGGGCATTGCCCTCCACCGTGACATTCTTTTCCTCCATGGCCTCCAGCAAAGCAGATTGCGTCTTGGGAGACGTACGATTGATCTCATCGGCAAGCACGATATTCCCCAGGATGGGCCCGGGACGGAATTCGAACTCCAGCGTTTTCGGGTTATAAATCGAAACCCCCGTCACATCAGAGGGCAAGAGATCCGGCGTGAACTGGATTCGTTTGAAGTCACAATCGACAGAACGGGCAAGAGAGCGGACCAGCATCGTCTTGCCGACACCAGGGACATCCTCCAATAGGACATGACCGCCGGCAAGCAACGCTGTCAGGCTAAGCACAACCGGCTCTTCTTTCCCGATGATCACTTTATTGATATTCTCTATGATCCGAGCCACTGCAGGATGATAGATTGATAGTTTGGTCATACGAGCATTCCCTTCAAAATGGATTCGACAGAAAATTTTGGATAAGTGTTCCTTTTATGTTACCTGCCATACCGGTCATGCCGCAAGCTATTTACTTGTAAATTTATTGGAACGAAAAAGGAAGGTACACGGCTGTGCACCTTCCTTGATGTTCAGGATTGACGGGCTTTTTTGGGTTTGGCTTCCTGCCATTTGAATATCTTGTTAAGGAAATGGAAGATATGCTTGGATTCCTTTGTCAACAATGGACCTAGGATCGCCAGGATGAGCACGTACAAAGCAGAGAACGGCTGCAGTACGCCCATGAGTCCGCCGGCCATTCCTAGATTGGCCATGATGATGGAGAACTCACCCCGGGAGACGATGGTCAGACCGATATTCGTCGATGCTTTATGTGACAGGCCTGCCCGGCGCCCGGCAATCATACCAGCGACGAAGTTACCGATGATCGTGATGGCAACAGCTCCAAGTGCAAGCCAGACAGCGTCACCGAGTGTCGTTGGATCGATGCTCAGTCCGAAGCTGAAGAAGAAGATGGCCCCGAAGAAATCACGGAATGGAACGACCATATGCTCGATTCGTTCACCTTGATCGGTCTCAGAGAATACAAGTCCGAGTAAGAGGGCGCCGATTGCTTCGGCAACGTGGATGGTTTCCGAGAAGCCGGCAATAAAGAATAGTGCTGCAAAAATGACGATGATAAATACCTCATTAGAGGAGATGCGTAGAAGCTTGCTTATAAGAGGTGCCGCTTTTCGTGCGATGACGAAGAACAGCAGCATATAACCGAGTGCAATCAGAATGGATAGGATCGTTCCTCCCAAGGAATTGGAGTCTCCTAAAACCAAACCTGATACCGTGGATAAATAGACAGCGAGGAAAATGTCCTCAAACATTATGATACCCAGAATCAGTTCTGTTTCCGTATTGCCGGTGCGACGCAGATCGACAAGCACCTTCGCGACAATGGCACTGGAGCTTATCGTGATGATCCCTGCGATGATCAATGTCTCCTTGATCGGAAAGCCCAGTACAAAAGGATACAGGAATCCGAGTGCAAAGTTGATACCGATATAGATACTGCCGCCTAAAACGATGTTTTTACCTGATTTGATCAGTTTCCCGATGGAGAATTCGAGCCCCAGATAGAACAGAAGGAACAGGACACCTATCCGTCCGAGGAAGGCAATGATATCCTCACTGTGGACAAACTGGAGATTGATGATGCCAAAACTGGGTGCATGCGGTCCGACCAGCATCCCGATGATGATGAGGAACGGGATGATGGAGAAGTTTAACTTGTTGGCAAGGATGGCTGCGATTGCGACCAAGACAAGCGCAGTTCCTACTTCGAAGACTAAATGGTCCATAGCCTATCCCCTTTCTTTCAAGAATAATTCACTGCTGGCACGTTTGATATCTGCGCGCTCGCCGGAAATGACGATGGTGTCACCGCTTTTGAATATCGAATCGACACCAGGATTCAACTGTTTGGATCGATCTTTGCGAATGATCCCGATGATGTTGATATTATAGTTCTGGCGTATACCGATTTCACCGATTGTCTTTCCGATGATCGGTGCATTCGGTCCGAGCCTGAACCATTCGACCACAAGGTCATCAAAAGCGACTTCAATCGTTTCCACCGCTTTCGGCTTATAGGTCATGCCGCCGATGATGGAAGCGAGCTGTCTTGCCTCGGAGTCGGTGAATGTCACACCGGAGATGCTTTCATCCAAATCCTCATCATCGTAATGATAAACTTCCCGACGGCCATCATCATGGATGATCACGACAACTTTATCGTCATTTTCCGTCATAAGTTCGAACTTTCTCCCGATACCCGGCAAATCTGATTCACGGATATTCATATCAGATACCTCCTATTACAATTGTTTTGCTTTGCGGACGACTTCCTTGAACTTACTATCACTTAGTATTTCCTGCAGATCGTGGATCGAATCAAGATCCGCCTTCGCCATGAACACGATTCCGCCTTCTTCGACGAATGCTACATGTTCTCCTTCCTTGACGTTCAGGACATCCCGGATGTGTTTTGGAACGGTGATCTGCCCTTTTGAACTAAGCTTTGCTAATTCCATGATTTCGCCCTTCTTTCAAGTATTCCTTACATTCTTTACTTTCCTTACAAACTAAGTGTACTATATATCCAGTTCCGATGCAAAGGGCGCGCTTCATTTCCGGTAATTTTCGGCCTGCACAGTTCAATGACCTGTCACAAACAAGCACAGTCATTTTTCCAATTTTCACTAGTCAATCCGCCGCCCTTCTTTTATAATGAATAAGAACACATGTTCCATTCATCAGATTCATACTAGGAGGACGAACACCACGATGCAATTTCGATACGCATATACTGCAGGTAAGGAAGCAGTTGTCCGGCATAGTCTGGAGCGAAGCATTTCCGATTATGTAAAGGAAACAATTCCGGATGCACATCGACTCTATTCCAAGAAGACCTCTTACACCAATAAAGGGCAAGTCCGGCAGGATTGGCGCAACATCATCGATAAGAACGGGCAGGAAATCAATCAAATCTATATCGAGATGTATAAGGAACTGCTGGATGATGCCTCCTATTATGTAGCGGATGTCGAATTGACAAAATAAAAAAACGATGCGGAAAAATTTCCGCATCGTCTATTATTCATTGATAATAACCCTCGAGGCCCTTCACAATTCCTGAAGCAGCTTTTTCCTGATAACTATCAGTCGCCAAGTTGGCTGCTTCTGCCGAATTGGTGAGGTAACCAATCTCGGCTAATATGGCTGGTGAATTGGTGTTGCGCAGGACGCTGAAATCAGCAGCCTGCGTCCCCCGGTCCACCGAACCCAGCTGGGAGGTCAGGTTCTCCTGTACCGTCGAAGCAAGCTGCACACTCGTATCGCCATCAGGATAATAATATACTTCCGTTCCATTGACGAATTCTTCGGAAGTAGCGTTCAGGTGGATACTGACGAACATGGAAGCATTTGCTGCATTTGACATCGCTGCCCTTGTTTCCAAAGCAACGAATGTATCATCATCACGTGTCATGATCACATTCGCCCCCAAGTTCTCAAGCTGCGCTTGTGTTTTCAATGCAATGGACAGGACGACTGACTTTTCATAGAAGTAATCACCAATTGCCCCGCTATCCTTCCCTCCATGACCTGCATCGATCACAATCGTTTTCCCCTTTAACGGCGAAAGGCTGTAAGATGCTTCGCTCTCGGTCGTCGAAATATAATCCATGCTCACATAACCTGTTATACCGTTGTGCTCTATCTGTGCCCAGTTATTTTCGATGGAAAGGATCGAAACGGCATCTCCGTTATATAAACTGTCCACAACTTCAGCTGACATATCCGGATTCGACCTGACATTCAGCGAGGTAGCAACCTGGACATAGCCTTTGGTCGTATCGGAAGACTGGGAAGCCTGCTGTACATCAGCTTCTGATGCTCCCGTGTCTTGGGCACCGCTGACAAATACCATACTTATGTATCCTTCTTGCCCATAATAATCTATCTTACCCCAATCATGACTGACTTCCTTGATTTCCACAGCTTGCCCGCCTTGGAGTTTGCCAATCACTTCTGCATCATCTGCAGGTTCCGCCCTTACATTGAGAGATGTCGATACATCGATTGTTCCGCTTTCCGCATAGCTCGTCACCGGTAAAAATACAACAACTGCTATAAGTGCAATAAGGACGGCCAACAATGAGCGATGCGTCAGATGTTTTTCTAGCATACGTTTCCCCTTCCGCTTTTTGTGGAATTTTGTAGATTCGCCATCCATTATAGATGAATATGTTGCCAATTAATAGTCTGATAGTCTTGCCATTTAATTAACAATTGCGCTAACCCTTGAGAATCCTGTACTTTCTGCCGACAACTTGACCAAGTTTCAGAAACAAAAAGGCAGCAAATACTAGATTCACTGCCTGACTGCGAAGTAAGGGAATGGATTATTCCGCGTATTCTTTTACTCCTTGCACAAGTCCCGCTGCTGCTTTGTCCTGATAGGCAGCCGATGACAGCTTCTCGGCTTCGGCAGCATTCGTGACGAATCCGATTTCGGCAAGCACTGCTGGCATGCTTGTGTTTCGAAGTACACTGAAATCAGCACTCTTGATGCCTCGATCACGTGATCCCAGCTGATTCACAAGATTGCTCTGTACACTGGAAGCCAGTGATTGACCGCTGGATGATCCCGGATAATAGTAAACCTCCGTACCGCTTGCAGATGTTGCGGAGGAAGCATTCGCATGGATACTGACGAACACATCGGCTCCAGCTGCATTCGCCTTGGCAGCACGGTCCTCCAGCTCGATGAAGGTATCCCCGGACCTTGTCATGATCACATCGGCACCTTGTGCCTCGAGCTTCGCTTCCGTTTTTTGCGCGATAGGCAAAACGACATTCTTCTCCAGTACACCATTTGCCACAGCTCCACTGTCCTTGCCACCATGTCCGGCATCAATCGCTATTGTCTTGCCTGTAAGCGTTCCTGTCCCCGTTTGTATGTAAGTCATGCTTACATAACCTGTCCGGCCATCATATGTAATCTTTCCCCAGTTGCCTGCAACCTCCACCAAATCAACCGAATCTCCTGGATACAAACTGCCGATGACTGCGGAAGAGGTTGACGGTTCCGCCCGGACATTCAGGGTGGTATCGACATCCACAGTTCCGCTTTGGGCAAAACTGGTCGAAGGATAGAGCAGGATGAATACGCCAAAAAGGATCAATATCCCTATCAATAAATGTCGTTTCTTATGCATGCATGTCCTCCTCTGCTGACTATAATCAGATGTTGTCACAATTATAGAGGACTTGCCTGATTGACTGATAGACCCAAACCGGTAAAGAGTGCGGACGTTCTAGCGAACATACTTGTTTTTCCAGACATGGGCACTTCCGCATAACCTTCTTCCCATTACAAAACTGCTACATACGCTTAACGATTCGCATATATCTGCTCTGTACTATGGGAATAGACTTCAATGATGTTGCCAAACGGATCCTGACAGTAGACAAGATGATATGCTTTCTCTTCATCCAGGGGCCAAGCTTGGCTGATGATTTTCCCGCCGGTTCTTTCGATTTTTTTAGCCAGCCTATGCACATCTCCGTCTTCAGCCACGACACATAAGTGGAATATCCCTGGTTCCCACGGTTTCCTGACCGTCTCCCCTTCCGTTTCCGGAATGATGAACTCAAATAATTCAATGCCCACTTGATTTGCGGCACTCATATGGACATTCCGTATATGTTTCACTTGCTGGCCTTGCAAATCGCGTGTCATATCACCTTCCTCCGTTTTCATATCGAAAGGTCCGGCAATAATCCGGAAGCCTAATGCCTCCTTATACCAATTGATTGCAGCATCCAGATTGGAAACCGTCATACCGATATGCGTTATTGCTGTCATCTCGCATCTCCCTCTCCCTGTTTTGATTTACAAAAAATTCATATCCTTCTTCTTTTTCACTTCATAAACGTTTTTAAACACCGATTATATAAGGGAGGGGATCAATGTTCAGAGGGGGATTATCATGAAAAAGAGAAATAGCTTAGCAGCAAGGTTGATGATCATGGTTGCAATGATCACGATTTTCTGCGGTGCCGCTGTCGGTACAATCAGTTACCTGACAGCCAAGAATGTGCTGATAGATGCTGGAAAGATGGATCTGCAGCACATGGCAAACAGTGCAACCAGCGTCTTGACGCTGCTGAATGAACGCGTGGAAAATGGGGAGATGACTTTGGAGGAAGCTCAGGAAGAAGCACGTACTATCTTGAACGGCCCTATGGAAGATGGCTCCCATGACTTATCGCAATCTAATTTCAATTATAAAAATGGTGCCGGTTATATCATTGCTTATGATGACCAGGCGAATATGGTGCTGCATCCTACGGAAGAAATCGGGTCACCGCCAACAGATGACAGCACAAAGGAAAATCGGGAAAACTTGATAGTGCTGGCACAATCAAAAGATGATCATGAGAGTTTCATGAGCTACGATGACACCGACGAAAAAACGGGAGAAGTCAGGGAAAAGATGGCTTATGTGAACTACTTCCAGCCATGGAATTGGACTGTGGGCATTACTGTCTACACAGATTTGTTCTATGATGATTTGGTTAAAGTAAAATGGATCATCATCGGGATAACCGCAGGGATCACCATACTGACTCTCGTTCTCTTCTACTTCATGATCCGTCCGAAGCTGCTGCAGCTGAAGGCAGTGACAGATGCAGCAGAACAGCTGGCAGCGGGCGATTTCAGGGAACAGGATCTGAAACAGACAAAAGATGAGATCGGTATCCTGAGCAAGGCTTTCATGAAGATGTCCGGGGAATTACGGAGTCTCGTGCAAAGCATCATCCAGTCCAGCGATAAAGTATCCGATGCAGCATCGGAGCTTTCCGCGGTAAGTGAAGAAACATCCGCAAGCAGTGAACAAGTCGGCGTGGCAGTGGATGACATCGCCAAAGGAGCTGGATCACAAGCATCCGATTTGGAAACGACGACATACCATTTAAGCAAGTTCAACGATTCCATCAGAACGATGACCGCACAAAGCGACGCAATCGCTCAAGCTGCACTTCAAACAAGTGAAGCGACAACAAAAGGAAGCAATATGATGCATGATTTGACATCGGCCAATAATGCTGCCATGCAATCGGTGGAAGCTATTTCAGCAGGCATGCAGGAACTTGATAAGAACTTGCAGCAAATCGTCCATATTACGGATGTCATCGAAAATATCACCGAAGAGACAAATCTGCTCGCCCTCAATGCAAGCATCGAGGCAGCGCGAGCCGGGGAACACGGGAAAGGCTTTGCGGTTGTTGCAAGCGAGGTTCGAAAACTTGCTGATCAGTCCAATGCTGCCACAAAGGAAATTCAGCAAATGATCAGCTCCATCACGAAAGAAGCTGCGGAGAATGCAGCTCGAATCGAATCCAATAAGCAGCAGGCAGAACAGCTGAACCATTCTGTCGTTGCCACTGCAGCCGAGTTCGCAGCTATCGAAGCAGCTGCCGAAGCTACGAAAAATGCCGGCAGCAGACTAATCGAGGAAATAAAGCAGGTCACTGCACAGACGAATGATATTACGGATAGCATCCAGAATGCATCCAGTGTGTCAGAAGAAACAGCTGCCAGTGTAGAAGAGATTGCAGCCTCGATTGCCGATCAAATCCAAGCGGTTGCCAATATCGCATCCTCAGCAGAAGAACTGACGCATATAAGCCGTCAGCTGAACGAATCGATTGCTGTTTTCAAGTTATAAAAAAAGCGACCCAGAGCATGGGTCGCTTTTTTATCAGGTACAGCCTTCACATTCGTAATAGCGTTTGCTTGCGTCCAATGTACGAAGCAAGCTGCCGATTTCGACTTCTTCTGGTTCCACGAATTCCAAATCCGCCACACGTTCCTTGATGGACTGGCGCGCTTCTTCCTCAGAAGCAGCAACATAGCTGAATTCACTTGTTTCGCCAGTTGGCAGGACTTTGTACTCGAATAGGTATCTTTGCATATTACCGGCCTCCGTAACACAATATCTAGTGTACGTACACTATACACCATCCCATATATGCACGTCAATCGTAAAGATTCACCTCTGCCATATTGCTAGTTTTCTTAATAATCTGTTTCCCTTGCCCTCCCGCTTCCGAAACGGTTTTCTGCTTATAAGGAAAATGATGTCCAGCCTTAATAAGTTTGGACAGCCCAGCATACGTTATACAAAGGAGGTAGGGACGTTGGAATTTCCTATGATAATGACGAACTTCTGGGATGCCGTGCTTGGTGTGCCCATCGTTCTTATTTTTACCCAAATCATGAAGCATCTCCTGCCGCTGCCCGGCAAGTACACACCAACGATTGCGTTATTGAGCGGATTGATCCTGTCTATCTTTTTCAGCCATCCTCACAATCTGATCGCTGCCATCTTCATGGGGTATTTTTATGGCTATGCCGCGATCGGAAGCTATGCAGCCCTGCGCACCGCTTTTCGTGCTTATCGGAAAGATAAACACGATTACCGTTAACGAGATACACGGTGTTCACCATAAACCTCTTGCAGAATCATCTGTTTGACGCGATCGAATGCTACTTCGCCATAGATCGCAGGATAGCTCATAAGCTGCAGCGGAAGAGGTGCCGCTCCTACTCGCAGGGGCGGCTGTTCATATGGATAGGCATGCAGATGAAACCCGAGCTTCTCATAGAATCGCACCCGACGGGCTGCCGTCTCAGATCCGGCTGGAGGCTCCACCTCGAGTATGATCGGCTTTTCTGAAATGGCCATGACTTCCCGCATGATCTTACTGCCCATTCCCTGACCTTGAAAAGCTTCATTCACTGCAATATGTTCGATGAATGATAATTCAGGCAGAGAATAAACTGCACAAAAAGCAGCAAGCCGACCCTGTTCCTCATAAATATGGATATGATAATCCTCCCTGTCCAAGAGTGCTTTCTGCTGCCTGAAACCCCGATGCTCCTCAGGGGGGAAGGAACGACTCATCAGCTCATAGACAGATTCGAAATCGCGCATCATAAAACATCCTTTTTCTACTAGTATATACGAAAGAAGCGCCGGCCGCAGCCGACGCTTCCTTAACTGTCAGGATACTGCCTTGGAAATGCCCTTCACAACCGCAAAGAATGTCACCCAAAGCGGTATGCTTAAACCTGTACCATATAGCAAACCTACGAAAAAATTATTTTCATTTTTCTTCATTTCTTGTCCACTCCTTCTTTCATGAGGATGCAGAACAGCTTTCCTTGCTTACATACATTTTATAGTGAAAGCGTTTACAAGGTAAAGGATTTCATTTTGCCAAATTTCTGCACTATACGCCTTCCTCCTCTTAGTTTTCCCTTAAAAATCCCAACATAAACCTTTCAGCTCACCACCGGTCCTTTGCATAACAGAAATGAGAAGGATGACCCTGCAAAAATCCAAACATATTATTTCTCTGTTTCGGGAAACTAATGAATATATGGAAGGAGGAATACAGGTTGGATAAATCAAAGCAAAAAGCTGCCAATGAAGTGGCTGAAAAGATGTACGATGCCCAAAATCATGATTCATCGAATCCAGTCGATAAGGGGATCTCGATCACCCATGAGCAAGTAACGGATACGTACACAGAAGGTACTGTAGATGGAAAGATAGATAATGTGGAGAAGGATGGCTCCCTGACGAACGGAAAAGACAGGGAAATCCCCCGCGAAGGCTTTTAAATGGAGAGGGCAGCTCGCGTGAGCTGTCCTCTCTCTATTGCCTTCGGACATCATTTGTCCGCTGATGAAACCATCTATAAAAACGATCTGCTTCTTTTTCAGGAATATCTTTCATTTTATTATGCAGCACCGGCTTTGCCCGGTTGATGGATTCGATTGTTGCCAATCCGAGCCGGCGCTGAAGCGGATTTTGATTCCTGGCAATCTCAATCATCTTATTTCTTTTTGTCACAAAAAGTTTTGTCGTAAAAGCCCCTGTCTTCATCTGGAAGAATTTTTCGCTGATCAGGTATCTGGAATGCTTGAAATTCAAATAGCGATAGCCTTCAATCAGGATCAATAGAAGGATGGACACGATCCACCAAGAAATCTGATAACCTGACACTTCCGGGCGCCAAAAGTACAAAGTGATGGTCACTGCCAGCCAGAGGATGCTTGGCTGAAGGAGACGGTAAAACAATACCTTCTGCTGCAATTCATGCATGGAGGACTTCACTTCATATTCGGGCAGTATTTCAGCAATCATTTGCTGCGCCTGTTTCAGTGAAAAATATGGATAAAGTGAATTGATCGTTTCTGTATCGTCGCTAATGTCCAGTGAACCTGTACTGATCAGCTTCACCTTTGCCAGTCCGAGTAAACGATGCAAAATCGGCTGGCTGATCTCGATTCCCTGTACTCGGTCTTTACGGATCGAATAAGCAGATTCGCTGACCAATCCTGTCTGGATGTATATATGTGATTCATCTGAGGCCAACTCATAGTTGCCATACTTCTGCAGCACTCGCCACATTCCTGTCAAAAGGGAGACTGCCAGGATTCCGATAAGACCAAGCATCGTAATCCACCAGGTCTTCAACAATGGCAAATACGGACGGATATCGCTCCATTCAAAGAAAATATCAAATTTCAGCATAAAAGAAACCAACAGCGGCGGAACGAGCAAAAAGCTCAGGGAAGTGAATGATGCCTTGATCAGTTCCTTCTTTGTCGGCTTGAAATGGGTGATTCTATCCCCGACTTGAAATCCGGACTCTGCGTCTCCCTGCTCCGCATCATTTCCCTCGATGGTTATTTGCTCCATGTCAGATGGCTCCTGCCTGTCTGTTTTGGTCAGCTCCTCCAGCCGGAAGGCCTCCTCTTTCGTGAGCACCTTAAATTCCACGGCTTTTTCCTTCGATCCTGTCTCAAACTTGATTGCAGTCAAACGAAGCAGCCTATGGAGGAGATTCGTATGCTTGGTTACATGTTGAACTTTCTCATACGGGACAGTGCGGCTGTTTTTTGAAAAGATGCCGCTGTATAAATGGAACGCATGCTCATCAGCTGCGTATGTTTCTGTGAACCATGTAAGAACTTCACTCACAATGGATAGCAATAGGATAGCCAGAACGACGTATTTCGCATATGTCCCCCACCAATTATCGGCATCATTGAAAACAGTGACGATTATGAGGGGTACAATCCAATTCCTGATCGCCTTTGCGATCCCAAATAGCAAAATAGCCGGATGATGACGTTTCTTCTCCATCAGTCATCCTCTTCCTTTGCCTTGGCATATGCTGCTATTTCATTCCTTAATGCATATGCCTCTATCTCCGGCAGCCCTGGGATGCTGTACTCGCCCGCCATTGTCTCGATCTCTACTTCCCGGAGCTTATATTTCCTTAAAAGCGGCCCCTGCTTCGTTTCGACGGATTGTATTTTCGTCACGGGAATCAGCTGATCCTTTTGGAACCAGGCTCCCTGCCTCAGCTGTACATATTCCTCATCCATATCATAGCGCCAGTTACGGTGATTGATGACAGTCGCAAAATAGCCAATGATTCCAAACGGGATGGAGATGATAAGCAATATCATAAGTACAGTCCCGATCCAGGATGGCCAGTCAAAATAAAAATCCAGCCCCAGCAACACAGCAAAAATCAAAAGCATCACCACATCAAAAATAACATCACCTATCAGTCCGACACGCAGCGATTCCTTCGGCAATTTATGTTGAGGTTCCTTTACTTGTATCTGCATCGGTTTCCCTCCCTTTCTCTATGTTTTCTTTACGAAACCAAATAAGAATAGGTTCCAAAATTGTACCAAGGAAATAGTACACCTCCGAAAAAATATAACTTTGGTAAACTATTCTCAAAGGAGGAAGAACCGAAAGACATGGAAGGGAATTTGAGGCAAAGACTGAAGGAAGGGCCATTTAAAATAAAGCTGTCATCCATAAAAAAACGGACCCGGTAAGACCGGATCCATCCTCTTATTTTGCAGGCTCAGGATTCACCTGACCGATATCCTGCTTTTCAATTTTACTTACCGCATCTCTGCTTGGGTCCACTCGCTTCACGAACAGTGCGAGTATCAACGCTACAATATTGATTCCCAAAGCTACATAGAAGGAGGTTTGGATCCCAGTCAGCAGCGCCTTCTGTGTCATCAGAGCAGTTGCTGCCTCTGTCAATGTCGTTGGATCCACTCCTGACATCAAGCTCTCCGCTTCATTTTTAGTCGCAGAGTTCATGATTGTGACAAGAACGGCTGTACCAATGGAACCAGATACTTGCTGAGCCGTATTATTCACCGCCGTACCATGCGGGTTCAACACAGTAGGCAATTGGTTCAACCCGTTGGTCATGATCGGCATCATGACCATGGACATACCGAACATCCGTAATGTGTAGATGAAAATGATATATGCATAACTGGAATCCAGCTGCAGATGTGCAAGCATGTAAGTTGAAACTGCTGTGATCGTCAAACCGATCGCCGCCAGGACACGCGGTCCGAATTTATCGAACAGCCGGCCAGTGATCGGTGACATGACACCCATGATGATGGCCCCTGGCAGCATCATCAACCCGGAATCCAATGGCGAAATCCCGCGTACATTCTGGACATAAGCTGGCGTCAGGATCATTCCTGAGAACATCGCCACAGCATTTACGATGGAGATGATGGAACCAAGTGCAAACATCGGATACTTATACACGCGCAAGTCCAATAACGGTTTCTCCATGCGCAGCTGACGGATGACAAAAATGATCAAAGCAATCGCTCCGACAATCAAGGTAGTCAATACAATCGGATCTGTCCAGCCGTCGGAGCTTGCCGAACTGAAACCATAAAGCAATCCGCCGAATCCGATGGATGACAGCACAACGGAAAGATAATCAAGTGTGGCTTTCGTATTTTGCTGCATGACATTCTTTAACTTCCAGACAGCAAGCAGCACACTGATCACTGCCAACGGAAGGATCATTTCAAACAATAGACGCCAGTCATAATATTCTACGATATAACCAGATAATGTCGGACCGATGGCTGGTGCTGTAATCATGACCAGGCCAAAGATCCCCATTGCCGTCCCTCGTTTTTCACGCGGGAAGCTAACGAGCATGATGTTCATCAGCAATGGCCCCATCACGGATGAGCCGGCTGCCTGGATCATCCGTCCAGTGAGCAGTATGCCAAAGTTCGGTGCAAAAGCTGCCAAGGCGGTACCTAACGTAAAGATGATCATCGCTGTAATGAAAAGCATACGGTTTGAGAACCGTGTAACTAAGAAGGCGGAGGCTGGAATCAGTACCCCGCTGACAAGCATATAACCTGTTGCAAGCCATTGAACAGTCGAATAGTCCTCGATTTTCAAGTCAACCATGATTGATGGCAAGGCAACGTTCAGCAATGAGTTATTCAAGAAGGAGACAAATGCTCCGACAAATAAAATAGCCAGCATCAAATATGGTGCTTTTCTGGGTTGTGTTGCTTCCGTGTTCAAAATCCTATCTCCCTTTATTTAATTTTTAGTGCTGCAGCAGCGGCCGTTTGCAAAGGCTCGCATTGATCCCTTGTTTTTGCAGCGTCTCTGCCAGCTTCCTCAAGAAATCATCACTTTTTTTGATTACAGAATGGTACATCAGTCGACCCCTTCTTTCTGCAGTCCTCTTTTTATCAAGCTGATCTGTGTTTCATAATCAGAAATGGCTTCTTCATCCGTGAGATCATGAACGAATACCTGAACAAGATTATGAAAAGTGATTGCCCCCACTATCCTGATGACATGCGAGAGCTCATCCTTATCCTTTATATTCAGATAAGAAGTATCCACCAATTCAAGCGTTTGGGAGCGCTCCTTTTTCATGCTCTCCTTATATATGTTGTTAGCCATAGTATTTTCTTTCCTATGGTTCATATTCAGGAAAGCATATCTGAAGAAATCCTTATGCTCCTCATCATGACGCAGGGAAATCATATATCGGAACTGTTCCGCCAAGGACTCCAATAAGTTCCCTTTCTTCTCCTTCAGGATAGCGATCAGCTTCTTATTATTCTCCTGGGCAAGCTGATTCAGCAGATAATAGTATAGATCCTCTTTATCCTCGAAATACTGATAAAAGCTTCCTCGGGGTATTCCGGCATCCTTGATGATGTTGGCAATGGACGCCTCATGCAGCGGGACCCTCGAAAATTCTTTTTTGGCGGCTTGAATCAATGTATTCCTTTTATCTTCCGGTAAATGAAGAAAGGTTTGCTTCGGCATATCTTCACTCCTGCTAATCATATGACACCGTGTCACAATTGATGATGAATAAATTATATGTGACACAGTGTCATATGTCAATACCGTTTTACTAATTATTACCATAATCATAAAAGCGAATTGTCATAGGACAACCCGCTTCCCCGGATAACGATCGAATCAAGGTACATTATTGCCAGCTGCCCGGTACAATTCGTACCACTCTTCCCTGGTCAGCTGGACATCTTGCGCTTTACAGATCGACTGGATCCGTTCTGGATTCATCGAACCGACAACGGCCTGGATGTTGGCAGGGTGACGCAATATCCAGGCAATCGCGATCGCAGATTTACTTACATCATACCGTCCCGCTAATTCGTCAAGTGCTGCATTGACTTCCGGAAAATCAGGATGGTCGATAAATACTCCCTCCATCATACCGAATTGGAATGGGGACCATGCCTGGACCGTCATCTTGTTCAGCTGACTATACGGCAGCAGTCCGCTATCACGCATAACAGACTCCCTGTTCTGCATATTCACGTTCAATCCAGCGTCGAGCAGCGGCGTGTGCATCAAACTGAATTGCAGCTGATTGATAATCAATTCCTCTTTTACATATTGCTTCAGCAGCTCTATTTGATATGGATGGTGGTTGCTGACGCCGAAGTTCCTCACCTTTCCGCTTTCTTTCAGCACGCGGAATGCCTCTGCTACTTCCTCCGGTTCCAGCAGCGCATCCGGCCGATGCAAAAGCAGGATATCAAGATGATCAGCCTGCAGTCTTTTTAATATCCCTTCGACACTGGACACGATATGTTCCTTTGAAAAATCGAAAAAACCCTGGCGAATGCCGCATTTGGACTGGAGAATGATATCTTCCCGTCTCACCGTACTCTCCTTTAACGCTTCAGCGAAAACTTCCTCGGATGCTCCCGCGCCGTAAATATCGGCATGATCAAATAGATTGATTCCCGCTTCGACGCTTGCATCGATGACTTTGACAGCTTCCTGCTTGCTCAGATCATTCATCCTCATACAGCCAAGGGCAATAGGCGCTGTTTCCAATCCACTCGTACCCAATTTCATTTTGTCTCCCCCTCTTTCGTTTCACTGCAATACTTGCTTCAGCCTTTCCATTGCCCATTCCAATTCCTCTTCGGATATGATCAAAGGCGGCGCAATCCGGATGACGGTTTCGTGTGTCTCTTTGCAAAGCACGCCCAGTTCCTTCAGCCTTTCACAATATGGCCGGGCTGGTTCCGTCAATTCAATGCCGATAAACAATCCTTTTCCACGGATTTCCTTGATTTTGGATGAAGTCAGCTTCTGCAGCTCTTTCAATAGATAGGTTCCAAGACGAAGGGATCTGCTTGCTAGATCCTCTTCCTCAAGGACCTCAAGCGCTGCAATCGATACCGCACATGCCAATGGATTCCCACCGAAAGTCGAACCATGCGAGCCGGGATTGAAAACACCCAATATTCCTTTATCGCCTGCAACACAGGATATCGGGAATACTCCGCCGCCAAGTGCCTTACCCAAAATATACAAATCGGGTTTGACATCCTCCCAGTCACAAGCAAACGTTTTACCCGTACGCCCCAGGCCGACTTGGATTTCATCCGCGATGAATAGGACATTCTCTTGCTTGCATAATTCCGAAGCTGCTTTCAAATACCCCTTCGGCGGAATGATGATGCCTGCTTCCCCCTGGATCGGTTCCACGAGGAAAGCTGCCGTACTTGATGTGATCGCTGACTTCAGAGCCTCCAAATCACCATAAGGAATGATCTTGATGCCTGGTATCATCGGACCGAAACCGCGGCGGTATTCCGCTTCCGAAGAGAGCGAAACGGCAGTCATCGTCCTGCCATGGAAGTTCCCGCTGCATACGATGATCTCTGCTTGATCAGCAGCAATCCCCTTCACATCATATCCCCAGCGTCTGGCTGCTTTAAAAGCCGTCTCCACAGCTTCAGCACCGGTATTCATCGGCAGAATCATATCCTTGCCAGTCAAAGCAGCAACTTGTTCATACCATGAACCCAGCTGGTCATTATGAAAAGCGCGGGAAGTAAGTGTGACTTTCCGGGCCTGTTGCTGAAGCGCATCGATGATTTTGGGATGCCGATGTCCTTGATTCACCGCTGAATAAGCACTGAGCATATCCATATATCGCTTTCCCTCGGTATCTTCCACCCACACACCCTCTGCTTTCGCAATGACGATCGGAAGCGGATGATAATTATTCGCCCCATATCGCTCTGTCAATTGCATCAATTCCTGTGCATCTGTAGTCCTCATCCCAACTGCCCCTTTCCAGGTTCATTTGGCGCCCCTGATGCAGCGCAATCATTATATTTTCATTCTAACAAAGAGACAGCTGATTGGAAGCGTTTCAACAAGAAATATAAAAAACGTCTGCCGCGAAATCAGGCGATTTTCCACCTATACTCCTGCCATTACACATCCTTCTTTTCCATGATGACATGAGGAATGCCATCCTCTTCAAAGATATCGGAAGCTTCCCTATATCCCAGCTTCCTGTAAAATCCGCTCGCTTGTACCTGTGCATGCAGTTTGAAAGCAGTTTTACCGGCCTTCCGTGCACTTTCCTCCAAACCTTCGATAATGACCCTGCCCAGCCCATATTTTCGATATTCTTTCCTAACGCAAATCCGCTCCAGCTTCCCGTAATCCCCGACAAATCGCAGCCTGCCTGTACCGGCAGCCTCCCCTTCATGGTAAACGAGGATATGCCGGCAAACACCATCCAGCACATCGAACCGATCGAATTCGTCCTCTAAAGGTACACCTTGCTCTTCCACAAAAATCGCCACACGCATTGCCTTGGCTATTTCAAGATCTTGTTCGTTTTGAATGATTTTGTATAATGACATCGTTGTATCCATCTCCTGCCGCTTGTCGAAGTTTAATATAAAAACACATACAAAAATAATGATCATGCGCCTGCAGCCGATATTCCAAGTCCAATCGAGCTCCTGCGAGAGTGATTGAAGAATAGCTAAAATATAAACTCAGACCTTAGACACTTCATTGCCTGGGAGTATCCCTAATCGCTGAAATACTGCAAAAGCAAATTGCAGGAGAATGCCTCCTGACAAAACAGTCATCACTGTCCCTGGTCCTATCGGGCCTTCAAGCAAAAATGCAGTACAAAGGCAGACAGTGTATATAAACGTCCTGATAACGATGATACTTGATTTAAATTTTTCGATTAACACAAGCATGAGCCGATCGATTGGAATAGGCGCAAACTTCGTATGAAGATATAACGCTGTCCCGGCTGCAAGGAAAAACTGCGCACAAAGAAACAAACCAACCCGGCCGACCACCTTCTCCAAATGGAATCCCCCTAGCAGGAATAGCCACCCGTCAAGGAGCAAGCCAGTTGCAAATGCCGTCAGCAAACCAGCTAATTCCGGAGCCGTGCGTGTAAGCAAGGAATTGATCACAATAAAAAACCCTGCAAGAATAATTTCCCAGCTCCCGACTGTCATTCCAGCTTTATCTGCTAATCCTACAAGTACAGCATCAAACGGTGAGGTACCTAGATCCGCTGTGATAGTAAGGGCAATACCAAAAGTCATAAAAAGCAGACCTGAAAAGAAAAGCACGCCCCTTGTCCGCAACCTTTTAGTTCTCCCGTATTCCATCCTCTTCCTCTTCATGTCAAATGACCATCATTTTTAATTACCATGATGTCGTATGAAGTCAAAGCAACCCCCACCTTCCATATTGATAAATCTATTCAAACACTTTTTTGTTGCAAATACAATATAAAAAGGAACCACCTCCCTTTATTTGGCTTTAATCAATAAACAACTCATAAATTTCATAAAAAAAGAGCTGCAATTTTGCAGCTCTCAGTCACGAAGCTCTTTTCCTTCAAGCGGTTTATTCCGGAACAAGGCATAGATGCCAAAAATGACTCCTCCCAGCAATCCCGCAATCAAATCCGTCATCGTGTCGGTATTGCCGCTCCGCTGCATGACGCTTGTCACGGTCATATCCCCGATGAATTCGATGCTTTCCCAGATTGCACTCCCGATCGTTGCCATACCGCATACAAATAAGAATATGATCCAGCGCGAAATATAGATACCCGCCGGACGAAGCACCTTATAGCGATAAATGGCCAGGGCCAGCCAGGCGATATACATGCTGCCGACAACATGAAGCGTCACATCCCACCACTTGTATTTATCATAAAAGTGGAAAATGGCCCCAAGTATGAAAGTACAGACAAGCAAACCATAATAGCCGAGGATATGCGGTACGCGGAACGGTGTGCGCTGGAAAAACAGCAGGCCCAGCGGCAATGCACTCATGATTACCCTGCCGCCGCCCTTGGTCCAGGAATTCGTATCTCCATTTTTCAGTTCTATCACAAAGGATACCAGCATAAAGCATATGAATAGAAAGCTTAAGATATAGATCGTTTTCTTCAATACTCATCTCTCCTAAAGCTCTTTTTCCATAGTCTAACCAGTTATAAGGGATTCTAGTTAAAAAACAAAAAGACGATTCACCATGGTGAATCGTCAAAAGGTCATCGAAGGAATTTTTCCATATCCTCATCCAAGTAGACCCAGCCCTTCCAGCCGATATGAATGGTATCACGCATGAAATATGGATCATATTCGTGACCGGAATAATCAGCATAGGTAAAGCCATTGTCATCGATTTGTTTTTTGATTCGATTATAGTAGTCTTCCCGGCCCTGTTTCGGGAAGCCAGTGTAGTCGTAATACTCTCCGTTAACAGGAATGATGACAAACAGCGGCTTGGCATCAGCCTTTTTCAGGATATCCAGCATCAGCTGAAAGTCGGCATATTCAGGTGATTCCGCATAGGAATGGCCTTTGTTCTTGCCTTCCATCTCTTTGATGTAATTCTTTTTATGCTTATATACATTCGTCGCGATATGGAATTTCGAGTCCTTTGTCCGTTTTTCGCCGTAAGCATCTGCTTGTGCTTGCAGCTCTTCCCAAGTCTTGTCCTTCACTTTATCCGACTGATGGCGATTCGATGGCTTGTCCTTGATGAGTGTGAAATACAGATCCTTCTTTTCCAGCATCGCTATATAAGCTTTGGCCGGAGCACTTAATATGTTGAACTTCATCTTCTTATCATCCAGGTAAGCATCGTACAGCTGATACAGCATCATGTCATTCTTCACCGCATCATATGTCATCAGCCTTTTCATCAAATCCTGCTTCACCTGTTCATCCATCTCTTTATTGAATGGCAGCTGATATGCCTGCAGGGAGGAATAATTCGGTGCGAAATGCTGTTCATCGGTACCGTGCTTGACGAACCATTGAGGCGAGACGATGATGACCATCTTTTTTCCCTTCAGCTTATCCGCATGCGTGGCAAAATTCAAATCATGGATGATCGAGGTTGTACCGCCTTTCCCGATCAAGTATGGTGTATGCTCTGCCCCATTCACTGCAAAATAATTGGACGGATGGAAAGGATCCCAGCGGGACAGCTCCGAGGAACCGTAAATTGGTACATACTCCGGATCAGCAAGCATTTCTCCCTGCAAATACGTGCCCTGGAACATATTCGGCTCCAGACTGGTGGCCGATTGCTCCAAACGATCGGCCGGCACCAGCTTGGCCAGCCAGGATGCCGGTACAAAGACCAAGCTGGCGAACAGGACCAATGCAAGTATGATCGGTCCGAATAAATACTTCTTCTTCATTATTTCAGCTCATTCAATCGATCGGTGATCGCACTCGGTGTATTCCATGTATCGCGGTCGAACTCCGTAATCGGTACATTGATGCCAAGCTGCTCTTCAAATTGAACGAGCAGCTCTACTGTTGCAAAAGAATCCAGCAAGCCTGCCTCGAAAATATCGAGATCCTGCTCCTCCTTCACAACATCATCCTCACAAACTTCTGCAATAACTTGCAGCACTTTCTCTTTAAAATCCATTAGTATATTCCCCTTTTATTGAAATGGTCTTCCGGAAAACAAATAGAATCCGAAACAGACGACATGGAAAGTGATGACGATCGATACAACCGTCATGAGTTTCCCCGCCGGCCAGCGTTTATGTTTTTTGTTCCAAGTCTCGAAGAAATTAAAGGCTGTCATCATCAAAGCATGATAAGCACCGTAAACGATGTACTGGATCGCCAATCCATGCCATACACCCATCAGTAAAAACAGCAGGATATAACCCAGATTGGAAACAAGCATTTTGTTCTGTATCCATTTTTTCTTTTTCATCAGAAAGACGAAACGCATGAATACATAATCACGGAACCAGAACGACAGCGACATATGCCAGCGATTCCAGAAATCTTTGATATTCCTGCTGATAAATGGCAGGTTGAAGTTTTCGGGCGATCTTATGCCCATGATATAGCTCACCCCGACGGCAAACAGTGTATATCCCGCAAAATCGAAGAACAGATATAAACTGTAGCTGTACATATACAGCAAATGATAGCTGATCCGGCCATCAGCGATATGGTCGAGGTTCATGATGAAATAAGTATTGATGGCGTACCCAATGATGAACTTGTACAAGAAACCTAAAAATATCTTATTGATTCCTTTATAAAGCAGCTCCTTATATTCGTCAGGTGTCCATCTTTTCTGTTCATCCTTTTGAAAACGGCGGAACCGATCGATCGGTCCGGATGAAATCGTCGGGTAGAACAGCATGAAATTGACCAGCTGATAAATCGACAGCTGCTCCTTGATCAAACCATCCCTTGTTTCGATGATGATTTGAACCGCACGGAATGTCAGATAAGAGATTCCGAGAAATGCAGCCCAATTATCCACTGCCAAAAATGGCAGGATCTTCGATAAGATCAACGGCAGGATCGATAGCAAACTCATGATATAGAATACAAGGCTGCCATTCTTTGTTTGCCGGTATCTTATGTAACCTTTGATGAGGACCAGCTGCAGGATGGTGAAGATGACGAGTGAATAAAATCCTTCCTCTCCGCCGGAAAAGATCATCGCCAAGACGACGATGGAGACAAATACATTGTAATAGCGCAAGGGCTTGCCCATCATACCGAGAATCATCGTCGGAAGCAGCAGGATTCCCAGGATGATGAAGAAAAGGAACGAACTGTACGGGGTCATGCGAGTACCTCTTCTTTCATTTTCTTCCGATCCGCTTTCCCATTCATCGTCATCGGAATCACTTCATGATAAGTGAATTTTCGCGGAATCATATATGCTGGCAGGCGCAGGGCAAGATCCTTGCGAATGGCCGCTGTCAGCTGATACTCTTTGTCAAAGTCATGTTCTTTCGGAACGACTGCTGCAATCAAGTATTCGATCTCCTCATTTGGCGCATGGGGGATGATGATGGCAGATTCGATATACACGGATTGATTGAGATGGAATTCGATTTCCTCCAGTTCCATCCGGTACCCATGAAGTTTGATTTGATAATCCAACCTTCCCTGACAATACACCATTCCATCTTTGATCACACCGGCATCGCCTGTCCGATAGGCCGGCATGCCCTCCACGATGCCATAAGCCTTCTCTGTCAGAAGCGGCTCTCCCAAATATCCTTTTGTCACACTAGGTCCCGCAAGGACAAGCTCACCTTTTTCGCCGTCCGGCAGCGGTGTTCCCGTTTCATCGACGACCAGGATGCGCATATCCGGTTTCGGGAATCCCACCGGCAACGCTTCATCCTTTACCAGCAACTCTCCTGTAACTTCCATGCTGGTGACTGCAACTGTAGCTTCTGTCGGTCCATATGTATTGAAAATCTTCGCATTCGGGAATCGCTCCTTCAACTCCCTGGCCACTGTCAGCGGAAGCACTTCACCGCAGAAAAGAAAAGTTTCAAGCTCTGGAAGCATCGCTGCATTGAAATCTTGATTCGGCAAGCACATCTGGACAAAGGATGGCGTCGAAATCCAATTCTGTATGCCAGAACGAACCAGGTTCTCAAAAAGCAGCTTCGGCTTATTGATCACTTCTTTATCCAAGGCATGAACAGTACCGCCGTTTTGTAACGCTGGATAAAAATCCATCACGGATAAATCAAATGAAAAAGGTGCTTGATTCAGGAATACTTTTCCCTCTCCCAATGGAAAGTCTCCAGTCATCCAATCAGTAAAGGATTGGAGATTTGCTGCCGTTACTTGTACACCTTTTGGATTCCCGGTACTTCCGGATGTATAAATGATGTAGAATACTTCATCTCCATCCACCCAATTCTCCCGTCCGATCGGCTCTTCCTTTTCCAGCTGTATGTCTGCTGTATGTAAGATGGCAGCATTGTCCACTTCCAGCACCTTATCCGTCGTATCAATGACCAGGCCCGCCCCTGATTTTTCCACGATAAGACGCACCCGTTCCATCGGAATGGATGTATCAACCGGTATGTATGGGTGACCAGCCTTTACACAGGCAAGGAAGGATACCGGCATATCCGCTCCCATATGGCCGTACACAACAATCGGCGTTTGACGTCTTAGCTGACAGCTATTACGGATAAGGCCAGCCAATCTGCTGGATCTGTCCCAGAGCATCCCATAGCTGACCCTTTCGTCTCCATTGCGAAATGCTGTTTGTTCAGGAGTCACTGCCGCATGCTGTGCAATGGTTGTTAATAGTTTCATCGTATTATCTTCTCCAATTAAAAATCGTTATAGATGTAATTACCTGTATTGGCTGTATGGAAGCCATACAGCATGAATAAAGTGATCAGGATTGCCAGATAGAAACAGGTGTGCGCGACAAAACGAACACCTGTATGCGTACACAGCTGCTTAATTTTATTCATTTTCCCCTCTGCTTTCTATTCGAATTTATAGCCGGTACCGATGACAGTCCGGATATGGTGCGATTCATATCCAAGTTTGGCTCTAAGCTTCTTGATGTGCGTATCCACGACCCGATTATCCCCTTCAAAGTCAATTCCCCACACGTGATTCAAAATTGTTTCACGTGAAAGAACGTTATTTTTGTGCTGGAGCAGAAGCAGTAAGACCTCATATTCCTTCGGTGTCAGCTCGACCTGCTGATTATCCAGTTCCAGGTTACGCGCTTTCGTATTGACAACAGCGTGACCGAAACGGATCATATGACCATTCGGCAAATACTGCTCCGTAGCTCGTTTCATCAAAGAATTCGCGCGTGCAACCAGTACTTTTGGACTGAATGGTTTGGTTACATAGTCATCGGCTCCGAGCTCAAATCCATGAATTTTATCATTATCACTGGATTTGGCGGTCAAGAGGATGATCGGGACACCGGATTTGCTGCGCACCTGCTTGGTGACGGCAAATCCATCCATCTCGGGCATCATGATATCCAGGATGACCAAATCAGGGTAAACGGCATCAAACCAGCTTATGGCACTGCTGCCATTATCCGTTTCATGTACTTCCCAGCCATCCTTTTTGAAATAATCCGCCACTACTTCCCGGATGCGTGATTCATCCTCGACAAGCAGCACTTTTCTTCCCATCACGAATCATCCCTTCCACCTTATATGCATAAATTAACAATTTCATATGTCCTTCATGTGTCCAAATAAGTAATTTTTCCCATCATTTATGGAAACGAGCAAAGAAACGTACTCCTTCCGGCATATTTTCCACACCATAACTGAATCCGTGCAATTCAAGTATTTGCTGTACGATTGCGAGACCCAGGCCTGTTCCGCCGGTCATTCTGCTCCGGGAAGACTCGGTGCGATAGAAACGGGACCAAATATTTGCAAGCTGCTCCTCCGGTATTTGCGGCCCTTTGTTCTCGACCATGAACACACTGCATTCCTCTTTTGAATCCGTTTCAATCCGGATGGTGACGACAGACTCTGGTTCACTATGGCGAACAGCATTTACGAGCAGATTCCGGATAACCCGCTCCATCCATTCATAATCCGCCACGATCGGCAGCTCATTCCGCGGCATCACTTCGATTGAAACACGCTTCTCTTTTGCCATGCAGAACAGCTTATCCGATAGGTTCTCTGCCATTTCGCTAAGCAAGAAGGATGATTTCTTTAATTTGATCACACCATTTTCAAGCTTTGCCAAATCCAGCATATCGCCGATCAGGATCTCCATCTTGTCGGATTCCTCGATGATGACCTCCATATAGTGATCCTGTTTATCCGGACTGACACCATCCTGCAGCCCTTCGGCAAAGCTCTTGATAATGCTGAGCGGTGTCTTGAGCTCATGGGAGGCATTTTCAAAAAACTCCCGCTGCGCTTTCTCCATTTGCTTGCGTTTCTCCATATCCTGCTTCAGCTTGTCATTGGCTTGCTTCAAATCCTCCACTGCATGATCCAAATTCTGCGCCATGATGAGCATATTATTGGAGAGGCTGCCAAGTTCATCGTTTCGCTTGATCGGCTTCACTGATGAGAAATCCAGATGCACCATTTTTTTCGCCATTTCATTCAGCTTGATCAGCGGACTGCTCACAAGACGGGAATAAATCAAGGAAAGCAATAAAATAAGGACAAAACCGGCGATGCCGATGTATAAATAAAACACGCGCAGCGCTTCATTTGTATCTTTTGTTTCCTGAATGGACGTCACCGAGAACATCAATTGCATCTCCCCGTCTTTCTTGACAGGCTCAATCAGTACCAGATTGTGCTTGCCGGTCCATGACTCCACCCAGTCAAGCTGCAGGCTCTCCCCTTTGTTGAGCTTCTTGAGCAGACTTTCATCGAGCGGGAACCATTCCAGCAGCGCATCATAAAGGAGACCAAATCCTCTATTCGACATGACAGCCTTGGGCAGCGATACGCTCTTCACTGTTCCTTCGAATGTCACTTCATTCTCTTCCAGGTGTTCACCTACACTATCCTGGCCCTTGGTGATGACCGAAGGATATACCACCGAAGAAACCGACATATCATTTTCCCCATTGACAACCAATGTATCTCCCTTTTTGATGTTCAATGCATTCAACTCGTCACCATAATCCGTGACCAGTAAGGAAAGCGCCACTTCCAGAACCTGTCCATCTTCAGTTTCCAGCATGATGTGTAATGGGTCTTGCACCAGCTGATATCCTTCTGCATCGACAATCGTCAAAGGACTTTTAGTCTCCCTCATATAAGAAAGTGTCTGCTTCGTCAACTGCTCTGCGCTCCAAGGATTGTCTTGATAAGCCTGGGCCAGTGAATCCAAGTGCTTTGCAGCTTCTTTCGTTTTATAGTGCTGGTAGAAACTATCGAAGAACACGAGCTGAAAAATCATGATCATCGCGTAAAATGCCACAAAAATCAAAGCTGTAACAGTAAACAGCTTTAATGTAATACCTCGCTTTTTCATGTTGCACTCCTTTATATCAAACAGCTATTTATAAGCAATACTGTAAATCAAGCATATGTTTTCTGTGTGTCCGCACACAGCCTTCATCAGCGTACATCCTTTTATATCATAAAGGAACCTTTTTTTGTAAAAACAAAAAATCTGATTCCTCCATACGCTATCATCGAGTCTTTTATACCGAAAAGAGGGAAGTTTATTGGGGAGGGAAAATAAGTATATGGACTATGCCAAGGGGGATGCCCATTACTTTATCGATGTAAACAAAAATCGTCTATTCACACGGAAGAACCAGAACTATATCAACCGGCTCGGCCGGGATGTCTTAAATACACTCGGGAACGTATCCCTCCTGGAAATCTATCTGAGCAGGGGGCAGGTAATTCAACCTACTATACAGACGGATATCAATATTATCGTTTTAAATAGGAACAGCCTCTCCTTCGGTCGGAAAGGCTGTTCCTATTTAAAATATCAAAAATACTGGTACATGACTAAGTTTATCGCAGCAGCATCCGTAAATCCGCTTCATTTCCTAATAGATCCTTCAGGGTATATGCATCCAGCACCTGCAAATAAGCATGCAGGGCTTTTCCGAGTATCCCCCTTAATCCACAGACAGACGCAATCGGACAAGTATTGTTTTCCCGGTTGAAGCACTCGACCAAGTGAAAATCATCCTCCATCCGCCGTACGACCGCCCCGATATTGATGTCTTCCGGATCACGGGCCAGACGGAGGCCGCCGGAGCGTCCCCTGACCGCATCTATATAGCCAGCCTGGCGCAGTTCATGCGCTACTTTCATCAGATGATTTTTGGATATATGGTAAGCTGTCGCGATTTCCTGGATCGTCGACAGTTTGTCTTTTTCTTTTGTCCCTAGATAAAGAAGGATTCGCAAGGAAAAATCAGTATACATCGTTAATCGCATTGGTTCACATCCTCCTCTTCCAAAGGATTATAGCATAACTCACGAAATGATTGGGCAAATAGAGAATGTGACACTTTTGTTAAAGTGGTATTTAAAATATATCTTTTATCCATCATTAGTTCTATGATAGAGATAGATCAAAGAAAGAAGGAATCCAGAATGCTATCACAAGAAACCATTAACGTTATTAAAAGCACTGTACCAGTTTTAGAAGAACATGGGACTCAAATCACCACTGTCTTTTATGAGGAATTGTTCAAGGCTCATCCTGAGCTTTTGAATATTTTCAACCATGCCAATCAAGCAAGAGGTAAACAGCAGACTGCGCTTGCCAATGCTGTCTATGCGGCCGCAGTACATATCGATAAGCTGGAGGCCATCTTGCCGACTGTCGTACAGATTGCACACAAGCATGTCAGCCTGGGGGTGAAACCAGAGCATTATCCAGTCGTAGGCGAATACTTGCTCAAAGCAATCAAGATGGTTCTGGGGGATGCTGCGACACCAGAGATCCTGAAAGCATGGGAAGAGGCCTATGGTGTGATCGCGGATGCTTTCATCGGTGTAGAAGCGAATATGTATGGAGAAAATGAGAAGAAAGAAGGCGGCTGGGCATTCTTCAAAGACTTTATCGTCGCCAATAAAGTACCGGAAAGTGATGTCATCACTTCCTTCTACTTAAAGCCTGCTGACGGCGAGCATGTGCCTGATTTCCAACCGGGTCAGTATATATCTGTCAGGGTATCCATCCCTGGCGAAAAATATATGATGATCCGTCAGTACAGCCTATCTAAAACACCGTCACCGGATATGTTCCGTATTTCTGTCAAAAAAGAAAACGATAATGATCCGGATGGAAAAGTCTCTGTATACTTACATGAACAAGTAAAAGAAGGAGACAAACTAGAGATAAGTGCACCGGCTGGTGATTTCACGCTCGAGGGAAATTCGGAAAAAGCCATCACATTCATTGCCGGCGGTGTCGGTATCACACCGATCATGAGTATGCTGGAAACATTGGCAGAAAAGGATCCAAACCGGGAAATCATCTTCCTTCAAGCAGCCCGCACTCCTGCTTATGCTGCCTTCACTGAGCAAATCCAAAGCTTCCAGGAAAAGATGCCCAATCTGACATATCAAACTTATTATGAAGGCAATCGAATCGATGAAACGGTCCTCAAGGATAAGGTGAATGCCAATAGCGATGTATATGTTTGCGGTCCGGCCGGGTTCATGGAATTCGTCATTTCCACCCTATACCGCGCTGGTTTCAGCAAGGAACAAATTCACTTTGAGTTCTTCGGTCCCGCTGCCGATCTTTCAAAAGCTGAATAATACAATTAAGCGCACTGCCAAGGCAGTGCGCTTTTTGTCAATCCTTATCTTCTTTTTCTTCAATGCTTTGCACGATATCCTGGATGGTTACCTGAGCCAATGCTTTCTCCATGGCCGACTGTGCTCCTGCAAAAATCGGCAGTATCGCTGATTGAATATTGCGGCCAACGGTACATTGCGGATTCGGACTGCCATGGACACTGAATAATTCATTTTCCGGAACTGCTTCCACAGCCTTATATACATCAAACAGCGTCATTTCATCAAGCTGTCGCGCCAGTTCTGCTCCCGCCACCCCGGGCCTTACTTTCACCAATCCAGCTTTCTTCAGCATCCCCATGATCTTCCTGATTACTACAGGGTTTGTATTGACACTGGCGGCGATGAATTCAGACGAATTGACTTCATCCTTATTCACTTCCAAAAGTGTCAGTATATGAATACCAACCGCAAAACGGCTGCTTATCGACATAACTTCCAGCTCACTTTCTAATGAATTCCTATCTATAGTATAACGCAAAAACAGTCGGGTAAGAGGAATGTATTGACAGAACACGTCCTGTAACTTAACATATTACATGTAAATGATTTCGTTACAGGAAATGAAGGAGGAAGACTATGAAAATCGGTATCATTGCCGCAACAGGTAAAGCAGGCAGCCTCATTACAGCAGAAGCGGCAAGCCGCGGCCACGAGGTGACGGCGATTGTCCGCAATCCTGCGAAAGTGAAGCAAGACAATATCCAAGTGATCCAAAAGGACATCTTTGATATCAAAGCCGAGGATATCCAAGACTTTGATGCAATCGTCAATGCTTTTAACGCTCCAGCCGGTGAGGAAGAACAGCATATCGAAGCTGGGCGCATTTTGATTCAAGCATTGAAAGATGCGCCTTCCACTCGTCTTGTCGTTGTCGGCGGAGCGGGGAGTCTCTTCGTAGATGAACAGAAGACAACGCGCGTATTCGAAACTCCTGACTTCCCGGATGCCTTTTTACCGACAGCAACCAATATGGGAGAAAATCTGAAGGAACTTGAAAACAGTGTAGGAATTCAATGGACATATATCAGCCCTGCGGGTGTCTTCGACGCTGATGGAAAACGGACTGGCAGCTATCAAACAGGAGGAGATACCATGGTCCTCAATAAGCAAGGCGAAAGCTACATCAGCTACGCCGACTATGCGATGGCTGTGCTGGACGAAATCGAAAATCCAGCCCATACGAATGAACGCTTCTCCGTCGTCGGCGAAAAATAAAGAAAAGCGCTGGACCTTTTGATCCAGCGCTTTTCCCTTATTTCAACAGATTCAATGATTCGCGGTTGAATGCTTCCAAATCATCGGGTGTTCTGCTTGTCACGATGTTATGGCTGACAACCACTTCTTCATCCTTGTAGTTTGCGCCAGCATTGATCAAGTCTTTGCGGACACTGCGATAGCCTGTGATATCCTTGCCTTTCAGCAAGTCAGTATCGATCAATACTTGCGGACCGTGGCAGATGGCGAATACAGGTTTTTCGTTTTCCACGAATGCCTTTGCGAATTCACCAGGACGATCATCCGCGCGAAGCAAATCAGGAGAGAAGCCTCCAGGAATCAATAGTGCATCGAATTCACTTGCGTCCACATCGGAAAGCGCTTTGTCGATTGTCACTTTCTCACCATGCTTACCAGTGACTTCCTTACCAGCTTCCAGCTCCACGTTCACGATACTGTGGCCAGCTTCTTCATATGCTTTTACCGGACTTGTATATTCGATATCTTCGAATTCATCTGTGACTAATACTGCGATTTTTTTACTCATATATAGTCCCTCCTCTGTCAACTCTGATTCAAGATTACCAGAAGCATTTCACTTTATTCAACTATCATGCTCAAAGTATATCACCCGATACTGATCACTCCGAATAACAGTGCTGCAATGGTCATCACAATCGTGGAACCGAAGGCCCAAAGCATGGCATAACGCTGCAATTCCCCGAATTGGATACCCACCATTCCTATTAAAAGATGGGCGGCGGCAACAAGCGGACTTAACACATGCACCGGCTGGCCAAGTAATGCCGCCCGCCCGATTTCCACCTTGCTGACACCGTATGCCTGCGCAGCTTCGGCCAGGATCGGCAGCACCCCCAAATAGAATGCATTATTGGACATGAAGAAGGTAAATGGTGCACTGATGATGGCAACAATCACAGCCAAGTAAGGCGACATGAACTCTGGGATGATGGAAACAAGTGTATTCGCCATTGCATCGATCATTTCTGTCCCGGACATGATACCGGTGAAGATCCCGGCAGCTATCACTATGGTTGTGACTGCCAATCCATTTTTGGCATGTGCCGCCATCCGTTCCTGCTGATCGCTCATACGCGGATAGTTGATCATCAAAGCTGCAGCGAAAGCGACCATGAATAAGATGGTCAAGGAAATAAAATCAAGGATGAGGCAGACGAGCAATACAATAGTCAGTAACAAGTTGACCCAGACGAGCTTCGGTCTGCGATATGCAGGTACTTCTTCCGCTGCAGAGATTTCCTGAACTGCTTGATTATCCAGCTGCGCGACTCCTAAACGCTTTCTTTCCCTTTTACCAAGGATGAATGCCACTGTAAGAGCGTAAACAAGTCCGACTGCCATCACCGGTATAACAGGAATGAAAAGCTCGGATGCTTCCAAATTCAATGCAGCCATTGTCATAGCAGAAGCACCGCCCCAAGGAGTGATGTTCATGACACCCATGGAAAGCATGGCGACCGTTGCCAGGATCAAGCGGTTCATGCCAAGCCGTTTGTAAAGCGGCAGCAGTGCTGAAACAGTGATCATATAGGTCGTTGTACCATCCCCATCAAGGGCAACCATCATGGATAGGATGGATGTCCCGACAACGATTTTCATCGGATCACCCTTTACAACCTTTAAGATGAAATTGATCAGCGGATCAAACAAACCAGCATCGATCATGACACCGAAGTAAAGAATGGCAAACAAAATCATGATCGCGGTAGCTGCAATTCCTTCGACACCCTCCAGCATCATAGGCCCCAGCGAAGTGGTGAAGCCCCCGATTATACCGAACAGGATCGGAATCAATGTCAACGCCACAAGCGGCGATAGCTTTTTTGACATGATCAAATACATGAATACGGCAACCATGGAGAATCCCAATAAAGATAACAACAAAAAGTCCTCCTTCAACAGCATGTTTGTTAGCGCTTTCATTTGAAAGAAGTGTAACATTCCGTCCGCAAAATGCACAGTTTACTTACATTAAGTGCATTTTTTTCATTTTTTTCACGAGGATCAGGAAGAGTTTTTGGGTATGTATTTATACTTGCGCACTGGCCTTCCGACCGTTCCGTAGCTGATTTCCACCTCTGCTTCCTTTTTCGACACCATATACTCCAGGTATCGCCGGACCGTGGAATGACTTACTCCTACTTTCGCAGCTACTTCTTCCGCCTTTTCACTGGAGTGCTGCTCCTTCATCACCCGCCGGACCGACTCCAGGGTGTGCCGATCCACTCCTTTTGGATACACCTCGTGATCTGTTGTTTCTGCAGTATGTAAATTGGGATGGAAAAACGAATCCACTTCTTGCTGACCGACTTTATTGCCAGTCATCAGCTCTTTCTTATAGGAAGCATATTCTTTAAGCACCCGCTGGAACCGATCGCCATCGATCGGCTTGATCAAATAACTGTATACACCCCCGCGCATTGCCTCTCCCACTGTATTTGTATCATTCGCTGCCGTCAGCAGAATCACGTCCGTCCGGCGGGAATATCGACGGATGAACCAAAGGATTTCGATTCCATTCATATCAGGCAGGTAGACGTCGAGCAGCACCAAGTCAGGCTGCAATACTCGAATCAGACTTTTCGCCTGTTCCCCATTTTCCGCGACCCCAGTCAGTCGGTATCCTTCCATCTGATTCAGGTAATTCTCGAATATGATCGATGCTTCCACATTATCTTCCACTATCAGGACATTCATCCGATCCATTTTCCACGCTTCCTTTCGGGAGAACAACCGTCACAAGTGTGCCTCCTGCTTCGCTGTCTCCATAATACAAAGCTCCATTCATCTTTTCGAGCGCCGCTTGGACGATGGTCAGTCCGATTCCATGTTCTTCGCTCGTTTCCTGTTTGGTCGAATAACCATCAACCAAAATTGCTTGCTTTTCCTTATCAGACAGCCGCTTGCCATTATCCTCGATATCGAATATAACTTCTTCGCCTAAGTCCGTAAAAGAAACAAAGACTTTCCCTTCGGTACCCTGATACTTTGAAGCGGCCTCCAGTGCATTCTCCAGGATATTGCCGATGATTGTCACGATTTTTTCTGTGGCTTCCGCTCCCAAATCAATATCCAGACTGCTGCTTTCATCGATTGTCAATGATACCTTCAGCTCTTTGGCACGATTGAATTTCCCCAATAAGGCTGCTGCAATCATTGGTTCTTTTATGCTGGTCATCAGTAAGTTGACAACACTCTGCTGCTCCTCCACTTCCTTTGAAATGAGTACCAGAGCTTTATCATATTCCTGCAGGCGGATCAAACCATATAATGTATTCAGCTTGTTCATGAATTCATGATTGGAAGCACGCATCTGATCAGCTTGCTGCTTCATTTTTGCAATGGTCTCCGAGACATCTATCACTTCTGTTTCAGGACGCAATGTGAATACGACTCCCAATGTTTCCTCTGCTTCTTTTATCGGCGAAGCATCCACAATATAAATATCGCCTGCAACAAATGTATATTTGTTATATTTGCCTTGACCGTCTGCCAAAACCGCCTGATAAAGAGATTGCAGATTGGTCTGATCGATCGCATCCTCCAGAACAGACTTTTTCTTGAATATCTCCTTGGCCCTGCGATTGATCGACGTAATGTGGCCTCTACGATCGATAGCGATGGTGGCATCCTTGATGGAAGCCAGTGTCGTCTCCTTTTCCTTGAACAAAAAGGATATCTCCCCAGGTTCCAGCCCATAAATCAGCTTCTTCACTCGCTTGGCCACAAGATAGGCGCCAACCAGCCCCAAAGCGAAAATGAGCACGAACCAGACAATCACTTCCTGCAGATATGAAACGATCTGGTGATTTAAGTTTTGCTTCAGAAAGCCGACGGATGCCACACCAATGATATCTCCGGCTTCATTCTTGATCGGGGTTTTCGCTTTTATGGCATAGCCCGAAATACCGTATCCTTCATAGATGACTTCCTGGCCTTCTTCCAAGACAGATTCATTGCTCGTCTTGGTCGGTTTCCCGATCCTCTCCGGTTCTGGATGCGAGATACGAATTCCTTCCGTATCAGCGATGACTACATAATCCGCTCCGCTGTTATGCTGGATTTTCAGCGATTCCTCCTGGATGATATCATCATTACTCCTATTCTCCAGGTGCTCCAGGATCGTTTCGTCCTTGGCTGCCAGTTTTGCGACAGCCATCGCCGTACTTCCGGCATCCTCCTCTACTATTTCATCTACCTTCCTCACGAATAGAGCGCTTACAAACAATAGACTCACTATCAGCAGAATGGCCACCAGCAGGACAATCTGACCGAGCAAGCCAAAACGGAATCCCCTCATATAAGTAGTCCCCTTTATTCTCCTCTTCTATCATTTTACTACCTATGACTTATAGAAAGAAGAAGGACAGTGAAAATAAAAAGGCATCCGCTCTTTTAAGCGGATGCCTTTGATCATTATCTGCTTGTATATCCTGCATCGGCGTGAATCGTTGTTCCAGTCACATAGGATGACTGATCGGATGCCAGCCAAAGGCTTGCTTGCGCGATTTCTTCAGGCTGACCGAATCTGCCCAGCAGGCTGAGCTTCGGTGCAAATTCTTCTTCTGTCTGGCCGGTTTCCTCCAGAGATCCCCTTAGCATCGGTGTATCTATTGCTCCTGGAGCAACTGTGTTCACCCGGATATTCATCGGGCCATTTTCAAGCGCCGCCACTTTTGTCATGCCGACAACACCATGCTTAGCCGCAACATACGCGATGTTATTCGGCTGCGGTCGGAAGCCGCTCACAGAGGAGATGTTGACGATACTGCCTCCTTCACCTTGCTTGATCATTTGCTGCAATTCATATTTCATACAAAGTGCTGTACCTGTCAAATCCACTGCGATCAATCTATCCCAATATGCTTCATCGAATTCGGCTGCTGGTGCATTATCCGGTGTAAGGGCTGCGTTGTTGACGGCTGCATCCAGACGCCCGAACTTGGATACCGTTTCTTCCACCATATGTTTGACTTGTGCGGAATCGGAAACGTCGACTTTCACGAAATATGCTGTACCACCAGCTGCTTCCATCTCCTTCACTGCAGCTCTGCCTTTTTCTTCATTGAAATCAGCTACGACGACTTTCGCTTTCGCTTCGGCGAATAGTTTCGCTGTTGCCAGCCCCATCCCCATTGCTGCACCAGTCACGATAGCTACTTTACCTTCCAATACTGGATATGTCATCTTCCATTCCCCCTTCATGTCCTACGCTTACAATTCAAGAATAAAAGAGGCCGATTCACTCGGCAATATGCCATAATAGGGTTGGCGGATTATCTTGTACAAGTAAGACCAAACTGTTCAAAAAAAGTGAGGGAAGCGTGTGGGTATCACCTATCCAGACAAACGTGTCGAAAGGACACAGCAGGCTTTGAAAGAAGCTTTGCTGAAACTGATGGCTAATAAGCCGCTGCCTAAAATACACATTTCTGAAATAACCGAAGCCGCCGGTGTCAGCAGGGGGACTTTTTATACGCATTATGAAAAAAAGGAGGATCTTCTTGAGGAGTTATCCGAGGATATGCTTGATGAAATGACCATTTCTTTCCGGAAACCTTATGAGCAATCAAAAATGGTCGACTTCCGAAGCCTCCCGCCAGAATCGATCGTTTTGTTCGACCATTTCCTGGAAAATAGAGTGTTCTATCAATTGATGCTGGGCAGCGCCTCGGATAGTTTCTTCAAGGAAAAGATGACGAATCAGCTCCATCACTTTTTCCGGACTGATTACGCCTTTTACTTCCGCCAGATCGACGCAGAAATAGACCTTGATTTATTTTGTACGTACCGTATCCACGGCATGATCGGGTTGATCGTGGAATGGATACAGAAAGGGTTCGATAAACCTGCTTCATTCATGGCTGAACAGCTGCTGCATATCTTCCGGTTTCATACGGAAAGTATCATGATCAGGCATTAGAAAAGAGTGTACCCGCCGGGCACACTCTTTTTTATTACTCCAACAGCATACGAGCTGTTGCATCGTCTGTGATCAAAACGTGGATCAACTCCGCGGCCAATGCCGCTTTGATTGCTTTGATCTTTTCCTGTCCGCTCGCCACTCCGATGACCAGGGGAATCTGCTTCACATGCTCCAAATCCATCGAAATCACTCTGTCATTCCAATCATTATCAGCAGCACGACCATTTTCCGTGATGAAATTGTAGCATATATCGCCTACGACATTTTCGTATTCGATGACGCCATTCGTCTGTTGAAGATAGGATTTCACCATCGTCGAATGTTCTGGTGTCCCGCCGATTCCAACCATTGCAATATCAGCTCTTGCCCCTGCTTCAAAGATGCCTTTAATGGAAGATTGATTGACGATGATTTCTTTCGCTTCCTTGGAATCAACCAATACTGGGGCATGAAGCAGCTTACACTTTGCTTTCAGCACTTCCGCCAGCTTTGCAACGATTTGGTTCGCGTGGATATCGACCCGTTCATCCCCCATCCCCCCTACAAGGGGAATGAATTGAAGTTCCGGGAAATACTGACTGGATGCCATTGCTGTGGCAACCTCATACAATGTCGTACCGGAACTGATTCCGATCGTCTGTCCATTCCGAATCATACGGAGCAGATAGTTACTGGCAGCCGCACCCAATCGTGTTTTGGAATCATCACTCTCATTCGCTTCCACACAAATGACTTCCCGCAAGCCATACCGTTTTTCAACTTTCGACTCAAGTCCCGTATATGGATGATCATCTTGCTCATGAATGATGATTTCGACGACTCCTGCTTCCCTGGCTTTCGTCAAATACTTGGAGATAAGCGACCTGCTGACTCCGATTGCCTTTGCAATTTCCGATTGTGTAGCGCCTTCTTCATAGTACATGTGGGCGATTTTCACCAAAAGTCTTCTATCTCCCAAAAGTGCCATCCTACCACCCTATTCTGTGGTTTAGCATAAAATATGCATCTACCATTGTACTATTTAAATGTAATTTTGCTACCTTCCTGAATGACAGGGAATGTATGCGGGCTTGCAAATACAGCACCCGGCAGCACTTCCGCTTCCGGTTCCGTGAAATAGATCGAGATATGCCCCAATGTTTGCAGATTCTCATTCGCAGCCGAACCTACCTTTTCAATCAGGAACTCCTGTCCATCTATGATCAAGGTACCGCCTTCCTTGATCGCATTGTCTTCTTCCGCTTGTTCCACTTGATGCAGGAACGAGATTTCCTTCAATTCAGCGGGGGCTTCCATGCCGAAAAGAATGACGATTTTATCTGCTTCAAAAGCCTGCGCCATCGGCCCGATTTCCTTCACTATTGTTTGGTACATGATTTTCCTCCTTAATACATGCCAAAGCTGGCAAAGTAAGCAATGATAACCGCTAAGACTCCTGTGATCAATCGGCTGTACAAGACAGCCGGAACACCATACTGGACTGTTTCCGGCTTTGCTTCACCCAAGGACAGCCCTACGGGTACAAAATCTGCACCAACTTGCCCATTTATCGCAAATAATGCCGGCAGTGCAAATTGCGGCGGGATATTGCCCAATGCAATCTGGCTGCCGATCAATACCCCGATTACTTGGGCAATTACCGCACCCGGACCAAGCACAGGTGACAGGAATGGCAGCGTACAGATAATGACGATGACGATCAATCCCCAGATCGAACTTGCAAGCGGTGACATCGTGTTAGCAATCAAGTCCCCGATTCCGGTGTAATTGATGATTCCGATCAGCATGCTCACAAACGCCATGAAAGGAATGATATTTTTAATCAGCATTTCGATGGAATCCCGTCCTGCTTGATAAAATATCCCTGTCACTTTCCCGATACCCTTGGAAAAGCGCATCAGCCAGTTATCATCATTGGAACGATGCTCTTCCTTCACTTTCTCATACTCTTCCCTGAATTCTTTCTTATCGGCAGTATTGAATCTCCCTGCGTCTTCCGCAGCGGCCGAAGCCTGCTCCTGTGCTTCACCTTCCGCAAGAGCTACCTCTTTCGGTGTGACACCTGACACGAAGATATCCTCTTTGATATGTTTCGCCAAAGGACCGGATGGGGAGGAACCCAGAATATCGACAGTCGGAATACGTTTCATTGGGTAAAGCCCAATTCTGGCCGTTCCACCGCAATCGATGACCACGCACATCATCTCGTCCTCAGGTACTGAATTCTTAAAGCCATCCACCGCTTGGGCCCCGGTCAGCTCAGCTATTCGTTCCGCTACAGGGTGAATTCCCCCGCCCGTAATCGAGACTACTTTCGTTTTCTTGCCTTTCGGTTCAATCCGGAGGCCGGTTCCCCATCCGCCGGATCCTTTGCTGACAAACACTGCTTTATATCCCATGCTGATTCCCTCCAGTATTACATTCTTTTCATCAGGAATTTCGTGATTTGTTCCGTCATAAGTCCCCTGATCAGCATCACAACGATCCCGACCAAGAAGAAACGAACTGCCAGTTCAGATGTCGAGTAGCCAGCTTGTGTCAATCCGTTGGCAATACCCAAGTAGACAAATAGCTCCCCGGCATTTGCATATGGGAACAAGGCTGTTACCGGATGCAAAAATGAAACGAGCGAATCAAAGAATGCCGGTTTCTGGCGCTCCTCGACAAAACGGCCGAATGTATATGCCATTGGATTTGTCAGGAGCAAAATGGATAGCATCGGCATCACTGTATAACGCAGCAAAGCATATTTGGAGGTGAATCGAATCGCCTTTGTCACACGATCCTCACCAATGAATTTGATTAGTGCATAAGTAAAGGTCAGCAATACTACCAAAGTCGGTACTATGCCGGTGATGAGACTCATGAATTGCTCTCCGCCAGCATTGAACATGCCGATGAAATGCTCACCGAACCACTGAATCCATTCCATGTCTTCCACTCCCCATTATGAGATGGATGCCAATCTCTTCGTCTTCGAGATGGACATCAAAGCTTGTTCACCGGCAGCCTGCAAAGCTGTTTGCAGTGCCGGCAGCTTTCTTTTTCCCGCTGGACTGTACAGTTCGTCCAGCAGCTCCCCCAGCTGCATTCCTTCATATTGCTTCATTTCTTTGAAAGTCGACAGGATACTGATTCCGCGCATCACCTGGCACTCTTGAATTACATAGGATTCATCCACCACGAGCAGGACAATCGATCCTGGACCGATACGGCGGCGTGATTGCCCCGAAAATAGGTGGAAGCCCTTTTCCCCTTTATATTTACCGACTAATTTCTTCATTGATTTTTGATAATAGTGAACTTGAATGGCAGTCAGGGCCGATTGGACAATCAGCAAACAGCAAGCAACCAATACTAACTTCATCTTGTCATCCTCCCTGTCATTCAGCGAATAAGTGATCCTGAAGCGACCGAAGCTTCCAGACGGTAGTGGACATATCAAGTTCCACATCGTCCAATGTCAGGAACCGGCCTTCATCGATTGCTCTCTTAGCCACTACATTCCCGCTGATCAAACCGATTGGGATATGGCCATTCACTTTCATGTCCTGATGTGTTTCCAGCATCCCACGGACACTATAGCCGCCGATGCCATCAAGTCTTTCGCCCGGCTTGATCGGACGTTTTGCAACAGCAACAGTTTCAGAAACCGGCGCACCAAGCGGATGGATGGAAGTATCATGGTGAAGCACTGCTTTGGCAATAGTGATCGGCGTCTCAAGGCTTGCAAGGTGATACGGACGATATAATGTATAATGCGGACCATGATCGGGATCCACTTTCAACAAATAACGTAATTCCTCATCCACTGGCTCCAATTCACTCTTCACGATCACGAATACACCTGGCGCCAACCCGTTCACATATTCCACGACGCCTAATGAATCAAGCACCCCGCCATTTTCTTTCAAGTCCAGTTTCTTCGCTACATCATCAAGTCCAGCATCTACACCATGCATGCCGACTTTATCCGGTATGAGACCTATTGCATTACTCAGCAAGTTCATCTCAGCCATCGTTTTTGTTCCGTCTTGGAATGCTGCCAGCATATGCGCACTCATATTCTTCCGCTTTGCTTCTTCCGCACATGTATCCGGATTTGCAGTAGGCTTCAGCGCATTATTTTTTCCTTTGCCGGCTACAACAACCTCCAGCCCCATCGTTTTCGCGAATTCATATAACTCCACGATTGCTGCTGGTTCGTCCCCAGCCGAACCGGAATATACCAAACCCGCATTATCAAACATACGATGCATATAGGAGCCGATTGTAATATCAACCTCGACATTCAAAAGAACCAGGTGCTTTTTGGAACGAAGTGCTTCCAAGGCAATATTGGCGCCGACCTCCGGTACACCTGTAGCATCCACTACAACTTCTACCGTACTGGATTGAATGATTGCCCGGTAATCAGAGGAGACTACTGTCCCTGCCTTTCTGTTTTCCTGAGATTGATAGAAATCCCTGGCTCTCTCCGCATTGGCAATATTCACATCACAAATTCCGCCGACAACCATCCCAGGAATCCTTGAAATTTGGGAGATAAGCCCGAAGCCCATTTGTCCAGCTCCGATTACACCTACTTTGATTGGCTGCAATTGTTTATCTCTTTCTTGTAGTTCTCGATAAATGGACATATCCTGCTCCTCCTTGAATGCGTTTTCATATTTAAGCAAAAAATGATGAACATATGTCACTACATTTCATATACGTTCAATAAATGTAACATATGTTACAATTAATATCATTTGTTAATTCTTGATTGTTATTGTATTATCTTTTGTAAGCGTTGTCAAACATTTTTCTAAAAAATCCAAGGAGGCCACCATATGAGCAGGACTGATTATTATCATGAAGAAAATGCCCCTGAAGCCCAAAAAATCGTACCCGCCGTTTCTGCAGTGATACAAAATGGCCAGTATATTTTGCTTCAGCAGAGAAGCGATAACGGGAAATGGTCCTTACCCGGCGGTAATATGGATGCAGGAGAATCGGTACTGGAGGCAATAATTAGGGAAGTGAAGGAAGAAACTGGTTTGATATGTATCATGGATCGCATAACAGGTATATATAGCGATCCCCGCCATATCATCGCTTATTCAGATGGTGAAGTAAGGCAGCAGTTCTCTATTTGCTTCGCAGGAAAGCCTGTCGGCGGAGAAGTGTGCAAGAGTGAGGAGTCTTTCGATATTGCGTGGGTTCACATCGATATACTGGATGATTACGACATCCATCCTGCTCAAAGGATAAGGATAGCGGATGCCCTGAAAAACTGTAAAAGTGCGTTTATCAGGTGATTGACCAATAGCTGGGTCAAGATTTCCTGAAAATCGTTCCAAAAGGGGTCGAGCCATTCATCCCGAGCGATGATTTGTTGGTATTCCCACAGAAAAATCCCCGTCTAAGCAACCAGATCATCAATCTGGTCAGTCAGGCGGGGATTTTTCCCTGCTAATCTGCAAGCTGGCTATCCGACAAGATTTCGATATCATCAATAAGCTTCGAATAGTCGACCTTTGAGAAATCCGTCACATCTGCTTCAATCAACCTTCCCATTTGAAATGCATCATAACCTCTTGTGGTACAGCGCAGGAGAAATTCCTCATAAGTCAATAAATTATCTGCCTCGGTCCTGTTTTCAAGACAATCCCCCATTCGATAGGACGTTACAATATGACTCAAATGTCTGGAATCATCCAAATCCCTTTTTCTTTGACGTTCATACAAGACGTTCAAATCCGCTGTCAAACGAATGGTGATGACTTTATATCGATGCTTATCTGTCAAACACTGAAGATAAGGATACTGCTTATTGCTGAATGGGTAATCAGATATAATATTCTTTCCTGCTTGCATTTGAAATTCCATCACTTCGTAGTATGTCTTCCATGCCTCGTTTTCAAGTCTCTGTTTTTCATTCAAGTCTTGATATCCATATATATCAAAATAGCACTCCTTCAGCTTATCAGGAGATATCAATGCATACGGTCCCAGCCTGTCATCGATCATACTGCCTAAATAAGTCTTACCTGTTCCCGGAAAGCCAGCTAATAATATTAGGACATTATCCATCTATTCACCTTCTATCCATTTACTAGTCGGGCATGATGGAAGAGCCTTACTTCCTCTTTACTTACTTCAAGACCAGGGTACGATCCTCGACATTCATAAAAATACTGATTTTATGTTTGACAATTTCTTTTACTGCCTGATTACATGGAATCACATTATGCCGCAGCGACTTTGTCTCTTTTGTTTCCCCGAATGTTTCTTTTGCTTTTCTCGTCCATGCCACCAATAGTTCCGTACCTACATTGAATTTTCGAATACCGCTATTGATCAGTTCCGGGATATCACGTTCATTCACACCTGTTCCGCCATGAATCACCAATGGCACATCCACTGCTGCATTTATCTCCTTCAGCAATGGAAGATTTACGTCTGTCTTGGATTTATATTGGCCATGATTTGTACCGATAGCAACGGCTAACGCGTCTACTTTAGTCGCTTTGACAAATTCCACAGCATCTTTTGGATCCGTATATACCTTATCATCATCTCCAACATGGATCCCTTCCTCCGTTCCTCCGATGGTACCAAGCTCTCCTTCTACGGAAACTCCATGTTCATGCGCATATTCGACTACTGCTCGCGTCTTCATGATGTTCTCCTTCAGCGGCAGATGAGAGCCGTCAAACATAACGGATGTATAGCCTTTATCGATAGCCTCCTTGATATCATCGAAATTCCTTGCGTGATCCAAATGCAATACCACATCCACCATTTCCTTTGTCGCCATGGACTTGCATACTGCAACGAAGTTTTCATGACCAATGTATTTCGCCGTATCTATGCTTGTTTGAATAATGATCGGCGATCCTTGCTCCTTTGCCGCGCGTATCATATCAGGCAGCATTTCCAAATTGTGTGCATTGAAGGCACCAACTGTATAATTAAGTTCCTCCGCCCTGCTCGTAACTTCTTTTAAAGTAGTGTACATGCTTCACCGCTCCCTTAGTAATATTTATCGAACGCCTCGTGCAACATCCTTGGAGACCTGCATCATCCGATCCATTTTATCGAGATAGATCTGCAGTGATTCTTCATCATTTGCTTTTGCTGCCTCTGCTCGCTTCTTGTTATATAAACTCAATAGTTTTTTATATCCATCGCCGACTGATTTCTCTATTTGAATACTTTTTTCAAAGGCAGCGATTGCGCGATCATCATCCCCGAGCCTTGAATAGGCTTTACCGATTTCTTCCAGGATTTTTGCTTGTTCCCCTTCAGAAGCCTGATCGAGTTCTTGTTCTTTTGAAGAAATGGAAAGCAATATTTGTTCTTTCTCTTCTGGAGTCAAAACGGGGGCGTCTTCCTTTTGCGCATCTTTTTTGGGATTTTTGTCTTTTTTCCTGCCAAAACCAAACATCATATCTACCTCCATTTATTCTAAAAAGCTTTTAGAAGCGGACCAATGAGCCATGCATACAGCAGAGCAGCTGCTACTGTATCGACATCGGTCGCAGTTGCATTAACAAAGCCCATGGAATTGAATATCGTTACCAGCAGCGCTGGCAAGAGCGTGATGAAGAACCCGTGTGCCACACCGCCAATGACCGCACCACGTCGTCCGCCAACCTGATTTCCGAATATTCCGGCAGTTCCGCCCGCAAAAAAGGCTGTCAGCATCCCTGGCAGAATCATAGCCAGCCCGAATACCGGCAGTACGAACATTGCAAGGACACAACCGATGGTCGTTGTAATAAACCCTACGATGACAGCATTGGGACTGTACGGAAACAGCACTGGACAATCCAAGGCTGGCTTGGCATTTGGAACCAGTCGCATTGCAATGCCGCGGAATGCTGGAACAATTTCACCCAGCAGCAGACGGACCCCTGCTAATAGCACGTACACTCCTACTACAAATTGAATCGCCTGAAGAAAGGCAAACATCAAATAATGCGTCCCACCTGCCAATGCAGAAGAAAATTCCGGTCCGGCAAACGCTGCTGTGATGATATAGAGCGGAACCATCACTACCATTACGGACAGATAGGTATCCTGCAAAAACTCGAATTGGGCTGGGAGCTTTAAATCCTCCACCGATTTTTTCTTTTCACCTTTTTCCCCGAATACCTTAGCAACACCTGCTTCGAACACATAGCCCACTGTACAAAAATGTCCCAAAGCGATGTCATCCGAGCCGGTGATTTTACGGACGAATGGCTGCGCAATTGCCGGCATGGCAACCGCAAAGACACCGCCAATGAATCCCCCTGTCAATATCAAAGCAATCCCGCGTAATCCAGCAAAGTATCCAAACACGGTTGTCATGGTAGCCATCCAAAGGATCGCCTGACCTGTTAAAAAGATATATTTCCACCTCGTGAACCGGGCAATGATAATGTTAAAGATGAAGATCGCCAGAAAAGTCAATGCAATATCCCGGCCCAAGCCTAATTCATTCATGGCTTGACCATTAATGGCTTCAATCGAAGGGACAATACCCTGCATTTGGAATCCTTCTGCGAATATCTTGCCGAAATATGTCAGACTCCCGACAATGATACTTGAACCGGCAGCCAATACCATGAAACCCAGCATTGTTTTTAATGAACCGGATATCACCTGACCAGCAGATTTTTTTTGCAGAATCAAACCCAGCATAGCAATCAATGCTATCGTGACAGATGCCTGAGTCAAAATGTTCTCGATAATAAAATTGATAACACCCATTTGCTGCCTTCCTCCCTCGCTCTGTCTGTTTTATACTTAAGCCAAGACTCCTTTTTCCTTCAGTACCGGCGTGATTTTTTCTTCGATTTCTTGTTTGGATACAATGTTCCTTAAATAAACGATTCTTGTTTGCTGAGGATCGATGGTGAATTTCTCGAATTGTGATTGAAAGTTCTGTGCCGTGATGATGATATCCGGCTTTGCCGAAGCAGCTGAAGATATATCCCCATGATCCAATCTGGCCTCGATTCCTAACTTAGTCAACACATCCTCTGCCGCCATTTGACATGCAAAACTGCTTCCCAATCCAGCCCCGCAAACAAATAGAATACTTAATTTTTTCATGAAATCTTCTCCCTTTTTTTAATAGTTTTTTTGACTTCCATAAAGCACCTTGTTAAACGTCTCTATATTTTGTGCTGCTATCAATCTCTTGACTTTTTCTTCATCATTTATCAAATCAATCAAATTTCTCATGATATTCAAATGCGAATAAGAATCGACGGCAGCCAGACAAAATACAAGCCGTACCGGATCATTATCTGGATTGCCAAAATACACTGGGTCCTTTAACGACATAACGCTGACACCCAATTCATTCACTCCGTCTTCCGGCCTCGCATGTGCTAAAGCCAAATGCTTGCCAACAACAATATAAGGTCCATATTCCTCTACAGATTTAATCATGGCAGTTATATAACTTGCTTCAATTGCTTCTTCCTCCATCAAAAGATCGGCTGCCTTAGTGATAGCTTCTTTCCAGTCTTTACATGCTTGATTCAATAAAATATTGGAGTTTTTCAGGATATCCTGTAGCATTGGCTGTATCTCCCTCGTATTAATTTTCAAATGGTGATTCTTAAAAGTCTCTTCTGCTTTCTGGTAGCTTTCTTTGGTCACTTTGCCGCCGCTGTCAATGATCAACTTCAAGATATCCTGCATCAGTTCGGTAGCATCTAAGTTGGTAGAAATCATCCTTCGCTTATCCTTATTTTTACGCAGGAATGAGTCTATTTCTTTTTTATCGCTTTCCCTCAGGATCGGATTGAGTACCAATAATGGTTTTTTCCGATAATCGATAGGAATGGTAGTGAAAACCAAATCCACATCCAGCTTGTCGATGAAGCTTACTTCATGTGAGCTCAATACAGCAACAATGTCTATGTCAAAATGCTCTTTCAGATTGGCGGCCAGTAGTCTTCCCGTTGAAAGCCCATGGCTGCAAAGCACAACAGCCTGATATACTGCGCGTTTCTCCTGCTTCATCCAGCTGGCAGAAGTTGAAAAGTAAACAGTCAAAAATCCTATCTCGTCTTCTGATAATGGCTTCTTTGTATGTTCCTCGATTTGCTTCTTAAAGCATGTCACTGCCTCATAGATTTCGGCATAAGATGCTTTTATCGTATCTTTCAAAGGATTGGTAGCTTGAATGTCGTTCTTGGATCGACTCAATAAACCTGTGATATGTTTATATAATCCTTCATATAATTCGTCCTCCCGCTGTGAAAAGGGAATACCGGTTATTTTCTCCACATGCTCAATTAATTGGATGGCCAGCAGTTGTGCAGTAATCCAATCAATTGAGTTGTTCATATCTTTCGGGTTGAATGATTCTATGGCGAGTGTGATATAATCCATTTCGATCAATGGCGGATCCAGATCGAAATCCCTGCAGAGTGAACCAATGAGATCCCTGATAGGTCCTTCCTTTATCCTGTTTTTGACTTTTGCCGACTCACTTAAAGTATTTCTTTCTTGCATGCGGCGCAGCCAAATACCTAAAAATAAAATGACTTGGTTCCGATACATGTAATTGACTTCCATCTGCGACTTTACCAGGATTTCATCATAAAGCTCGGTAATGATACCGATAGCTTTTGGATTTAAATAATCAATTACCACTTGTTCCAAGGCCGACACTGCAACTTCTGGATTTTGGACACGAAACAAGGCATCAATATCCGTCATGCTGCTAATGACCCTGTATAACATCGACCTTATCGATCGTTCATCCCCTTGTAAAACCACGCCCTGCTTCGGAAAGCTCACTACCGATATCCCATGATTTTTTAAGAACAAACGAAGCCTCCTCATATCTTCATCCAATGTACTCTTTGAAACCTGAAGCTTCTCTTCCATTTCATAAAGGAATGTAGTGTTCAATGGATTTACAATGTCCAAAAGCAGCGCAAGAAAACGTTCATTTGGACGGTAATAATCAAAGGTCCTATCGTCTCCTATTTTTATCAGCAAATCTTCACGTTCCTTGGCAGAGAGGCTTAATTTAAATCCCTTTCCCCTTACTGTCTTTATTGGCGGATAACCATTTTCAGCCAAAAAGCTATTAATCAAGGCCATTTCATTTCTCACGGTACGTTCACTAATCAAGAACTCTGTACTTAAATCCTTACAGGTCAAAAAGGAATTAACGGAAGAAAATCTAGTGAGTAATCTTTGAGTCCTTTCTTTCATGGAATGTAACCCCTTTCACATTTTAATTATATGTGGTGGAATTCTGGAAGTTCAGTGTATGTTTTTGCAACTTGAACTTGCAAAAATGTAAGCGCTTAATATCGTAAATGAGATCCAGCCAAAGAAGTGATCGACTGTTTCCCGCATAAAAAAAAGCCCTCCAAAAGAGGGCTTCTCCAATCAATTACTGTCGGTTCTATCCTTTGTTTTCACACGCACCTGATAGACGATCAGCAGGATGATGAACCAGACTGGTGTGACAAACAAGGATACGCGTGTGTCTTCAGCCAGCGCCAGAACGACGATGACAAACGCCAGGAATGCCAGGATCAAATAGTTCGAGATTGGCGCAAACGGCATCTTGAATTTACTTTTTTTCGCAAGCTCTGGACGTGTTTTGCGATATTTCAAATGGGCCAGTACCGTAATGCCCCAGATGAAAATAAAGCAGACTGTCGAGATGCTCGTGATCAAGGTGAAGACACCTTCAGGTATCACATAGTTGAGTATGACCGCAATCAAGATGACGATGATGGAAAAGAACAATGCGTTCCTCGGCACTTGGCGGAAATTCAGCTTCTTGAACGGCTGCGGCGCATGTTCTTCCTTAGCCAGGGAGTAAACCATGCGGCTTGTGCTGAAAACCGCACTGTTACAAGCCGATGCTGCTGATGTCAATACGACAAAATTGATGATACCCGCAGCGGCTACGATTCCGACTGCTGTGAATACTTGGACGAAAGGACTTTCCGCCGGATTGATTGCATCCCATGGATAGATGCTCATGATGACGATGAGCGCACCGATGTAGAATACAAGGATCCGAATCGGGATATTGTTGATTGCTTTCGGAATGACTTTTTCCGGATTTTCCGTTTCCCCGGCTGTCAGACCGACCAATTCGATACCGACGAAGGCGAAGACGACCATCTGGAACGATAAAATGAATCCATGGATGCCATTGGGGAAGAAACCGCCATGATCCCAAAGGTTTGCGAAACTGGATGGGCCAGCATCTGTGGAAAATCCGCGGATGATCATGAAGACACCAACCACAATCAAAGCCAAAATGGCGATTATCTTGATCAAAGCAAACCAGAATTCCATCTCACCGAATAGCTTTACGGTAGCTAGATTCATGATCAGCAGGATGACGAGCGCAACGAGACCCGGCATCCATTGCGGTACTTCCGGGAACCAAAATTGCGTGTAAATCCCGACGGCCGTCAAATCAGCCATTGCAATGGAAATCCAGCAGAACCAATAAGTCCAGCCCGTAATGAAAGCGGCACGGTCACCGAAGTAATCGCCGACAAAATCCACAAAAGATCCGTAACCGAGGTTACTCAGCAAGATTTCCCCCAAAGCCCGCATAATAAGAAAACAGAAAATACCGGTAATTAAATACGCAAATAAAATGGACGGTCCAGTCAGATGGATTGATTTACCGGCGCCAAGGAATAACCCTGTACCAATGGCCCCGCCGATAGCAATCAATTGGACATGTCTGTTTTTCAATCCTCTGGCTAACTTTTCTTCAGCCATATGTATGCTCCCCTCTTCCTTCATTTCGAGCATGCAAACATGTGTAGTAAAGCCTTGACTCAAAATAAGTATACTATTATATAGTATCTGAACAGATAGAAGGGTGCAATAATCAAATTTTTCTAAAACTTAATGTTACAAGGAAGATCAAAGCCTCTTTTTGCGCTTCTTGATAAAGTAAGCTCCGATAATCACTAGATAGATAACCAAAGTTACGGCTGTGATGACAAGTGAAGTAGTCCATAGCACACCAATCAAGATCAGCAGCAATGCGATGATCGCCAGCCAGGTCGTCATCGGAAATGCTTTGACATAATATGTCGTCTTATCAGGATGCATCTTCCGTGATTTCAGATGGGCGAACGCAATGATAAGCCAAATGAACAGAACCGTGTAGCCAAGCGATCCCATCAGATAATTAAATGTCTTACTTCCGATGAACAGCGAAATCAGCACACCTACATATAAAAATGATGTACAGACAAGGATGGACACAACCGGGACCTGCCGTTTGGACAGCCAAGCGAATCGCTTCGATATTCTCCCATCCATTGCCTGGGTATAAAGAACTCGTGATGAGCCATAAAGTCCTGAATTCATGGATGAAATGATGGCCAGTAAAATGACAGCATTCATGACATGATCAGCACCCGGGATTCCGATAAGCTGGAATACAAGCACGAAAGGACTCACTGCCGAACTGTTCACTTCATTCCAAGGAATGAGACTCACAATGATGAAAAACGGAAACAGATAGAAAGCAATGATTCGAGTCAATGTACTGCGCACTGCCTTTGGCACGACTTTTTCCGGATTCTTCGTTTCCGCCAATGTCACTCCGATGATTTCTGTTCCGCCATAGGAATAGATGACAACCAGCATTGCTGTTACCAATCCCCCGGCACCATTCGGGAAAAATCCGCCATGAGCAGTCAAATTGCTGAATCCCGGAGCCGTATGATCGCCGAACGAGAATAATAGCAGGACGACACCAGCAAGAATGAATAGAATGATGACACTTATTTTGATTAATGCCAGCCAGTATTCCGTCTCAGCGAACGCTTTTACCGAGAAAAGATTGACAGCTGTCACAAGTATGGCAACGATCAGCGTCAGCATCCATACAGGGTAATCCGGCAGCCAGTATTGAAGGAAAATAGCAGCTACGACAGCTTCTGCAGCAATATTCAATACCCACATCTTCCAATAAATCCAATCAAGGAAGAATGCCGGAAACTTTCCGATGCTTGCCTGGACCAAATCACGGAATGTCCTTGCTTCCTTATTCTGGACTGCCATTTCTGCAAGACCCTGCATGACGAATAAAAGAATGATGCCCCCGATCAAATATGCGAAAATGACAGCTGGACCAGCCAGATCGACTGCCGAGCTTGAGCCTTTGAACAAGCCAGCACCGATTGCCCCGCCCAATGCCATCATCATGATATGGCGTGCTGTCATGGTGCGTTTTAATCCATGTTGGTCTTTCTTCATGATTGTTACCCCCTTGATGTTCTCCAGCATTTTTCCAAAGAAAAAAGCCTTCCGTCTCATCTCCATCCGAGGATGGAAAAGAGACGGAAAGCTTCTTTGCTTTCCGCGGTACCACTCTTATTGGTTCTATCAAACCCGCTCTTCACCTTATAACGAAGGTGACTCGTCAAAACCTAAGGAAAATATCCCTCAGTCCTGCTGCTCCAGGGTGAGTTCGAAAATGCATAGTCTGCGTTTCACCAATCCGCAGCTCTCTAAGGCTATGCCAATCTTTCTACTACTCCCATTCGTCGCTTTTATTAAAATATTTCGGTCAATTTTGAATTAATCCTAACTATAAGTGCAGCGGAATGGTTTGTCAATATTTCTTACAAAATTAAATAACTTGCAGTCTCACTTTCCCTAACAGGCTAAAATCGGCCTCATATCTTCCTGTCCCTAATGGAACCGGTGATAGGAAAGTTCCGGAACTGATTGCCATCCCCTCTTTCAGGGAAATATTCTTGGCGGCTAGTTTCTGTGTCAGCCACGCAACTGAAGTGACGGGATTCCCCATTACTTCCGAAGCAAACCCTGTACCGATATCTTTACCATCAAGTGTCAATGTCAGTTTGATTCGTTCCACCTCCGTCATGGTCAGATCATCCCTCCCTTTATCGGAGACAACCACCTTTCCTGTTACACCATTGTCACAAATCAAATCAGCCAGCTGGAATTTCGGGAACCAATCAGCGAAACGGGAGTCAGGAATTTCTATGCCTGCAGACAGAATGCTCTTCTCCAAGATTTCCTCCTCTCCTGCTCCAATGCTCAAATCCTCTTTCAAGACAAATACAATCTCCGGCTCGAGTAACGGGGACATCATGGAAGCAAGCTCCACTTCTGTATCCCCCGTATGTATCGTATCATCGAATAACGTGCCGTAAGCTGGCTCCGTTGCCCCGAATAACGCCTGCGTGGCCGGGCTTGTCATACTGATTTTGTGTCCCTTTTTTACTTTTCCAGTCCGTTCCGCCCGCACTGAAACAAATGTCTCTTGCACTTCATAGGCTTGCTCTGGTGTCAGCTCATACTGACGGCTGATAAAATCCATCGGGTCCCCCGTTTCATATACTTTCAGCAATTGAGCTGCCAACGCTTCTTTCCTGACCTGTTCCGTCTGTTCCGTCATTTTCCTTCTCCCCTTTATTCGAATTATCTGATTTATTAGATTATAGTATAGTGACAATTTTATAGCCAGGGGATTTCTGCTTTGCATAATCAAACTCTCCAATATCCACGTTCGCCCCTCCTGATCTTGCTCATAAAAGAACGCCTATCCACTGATAGGCGCTCCTTTTTCGCTTTATTTTTCCATTACTTTCGCAGATGTCACGTTCGCCAGATTCACTACTTCCCCAGCTGCCCCGAACCAGCCATTCTCACTGTCTTTTATTTCATTTACCACATGGACATAGGATCCTGACTGATAATCTGTGAATGTGTATTTCTCCCCGCCAATAAACGTAAACTCTACATCAAACTTCTCTTGCACGAATAGTGCCTCCTTCAGAAATTATCTTCATATATGAATTTCCCCTTGCTTGCTAAGTTAAACGCTTCTTTTTTCATTGACGCAATACTCTTCAGGCACAGTGATCCTGCTTGCTGTGGGGGACGCTTATGACGATAACGTGTCATTCTTGGTAAAATATCGATATCATGATCAATATACAAAGGTGGTTTTTCGTTTAAGATAAAGAACAAGCAGCAATATATTCGGCACCCAGCATAACCAGGCAATATACGGATAATACACTTCATAGAGGGAAGGACCGAAAAGGAGCATGAATATCCCCAGCCAGATGCGCAAGGTCACGGCTGCGAATGTCAGACTGTAATTGATCATGATCCAGTGCCGATGCTGGGCTATTTTCCGTTGGGCAGCAGCTCGGATGGCAAGGAAAACAGTGATCAGCCATAGGAAAGCAAGCATTCCAAAGCCTGTTTGTGCAATTACTCCGCCGGTGGCATAGTAAGCCAGATACAGGCCGGATAATCCCCCTCCGGTTACTCCCGCTGTGTAGAGATAACCTAATTGCTTGTGGAGCTTATCCTTCTGCTTGTTCCTGTTCATCAGCAGAAAAGGACCAAGTACAAGCGCGAAAATACTGGTGACAATATGAACAGCAAGCATCCACTTCCACATACTCGAGATAACTTCACCAAGGCTCACTTTCTGTAAAATGAAACCTGCCCTATCCAAGCCTATGATTCCATATTGAACAATCGAATAACCCGCAATCCCGACAGCCAGCACTATTACAGCACTCATTTGGATCTTTTTCATCATCTATTGTTTTCCCTCCTCTTTTTACCAGTGGTCAAATGCGACTATAATAAAAGACCAATCAAATGGTCTTTCTTAAAAAATCGACATATCTTCCAGCTGCTTTCGCTGCTGCCTCAAAATTCGCTGCGCGATGCAAATGAAGAGATACAAATCCATGAAGAGCAAGAAATAGCGAGTAAATTTCTCCATTCTGCGGATTGATGCCGCCCGCTACTTTCACGGCTGCTTCAAATCGTTCGAAGCTTTCTGTCGCCGGCCGCTGCATCAAGCTGTCCATTTCTTTATTTTTCAGCATAAACATCAGCTCATACTGATGCGGATGATCGAGCCCGAATCGGATGTATTCCATGAATAAATCCTGCATCTTATCGCCCTCTTCTTGCTGCATGATTCGATCGATAATACTATTCAGTTCTTGAAAATAATAATCCAGCACCTCGGAGAACAAAGCAGTTTTGTTCTTGAAGTGATAATATAATGCACCATGGCTGCAGCCTAAATGCTTAGCAATTTCCCGCATCGATACTTTTTCATAACCTTGTTCGATGAATAGCTTCCTAGCCTGCTGTATAATCTTATCCTTCGTTAGTTCTGCCATTACAACCTTCCTTTTAACCAGTGGTCAAATAAATTATATGCAGTATTATCCTTTCTGTCTACCATTATTTCCTAAAACATTCTTCCATACTTCGACATATTCTCCCTCGGAACTACAAATTAACCCCCTATCAACCTATAATCAAACCCCTTACAATATAAGTGAGACAAGTATAATGGCAGGGAGGAAGATGCTGTATGTTCTTCATGATGAAATGTATATCCCTCTTACATGCTTATAAAAAAGGTGATCCCGGCGGCGCGACCATCCTTCATTCATGTACTCGCTCTTACATCATATTTCCACGTATATCATGACTGATTCCAGGAACATCCATACATTCATACATCATTTCATTGGAAACAAAACAGTGCATCATTCCATCGCAGAAGGCTCCCGATAAGGGAGCCTTCACTTTAAAAATCATATTCCGCTTCTTTTTTCGCTCGCACGGCTGCTTGTGCTTCCGCCAAGTCAAAAGCATCTTCAACCAGCCGCTGAAGCCGGAGATGCACATCATCATTCATGATTTTTCCGTTCAGGAAATCCTTTTCTTCCACAAAGACATATGTCGATACAAGATGTGCCTTCATATAGGACAGGATTGGTTTCAGCTGCTGCTCTGCCACGAGGAAATGCTTGGCGGATCCGGCAGTGACCACGATACCTGCAACCTTATCACGCAATGCTTGCGGGGGCAGGAGGTCGAATACATTTTTCAGCGTTCCCGGAATGGATGCTTGGAAAATCGGCGTACCGATAAATAGGATATCAGCTTGCATGATCTGCTTGGTCACATATCCCGTATCACCTGGATAGTCCAAGTAGTTTCTCCCATCACTGAATTGAAGCTCATAATCTGCCAAATCCAATAGAACATGTTCCGCATCCGGATAGGCTTTGACCATTTCTTCCCACAGCAAAGACAATGCCGCTTTTGTCTTCGACCCGACAATCGAGCCTGAAATACCTACGACTTTCATTTCTCCGCACCTCCTTGTTTTGTATATTTCCTTATTGCCGGCAGGATTTCCGAACCGATATATTCGATGTTGCGCTCCATCTTTTCAAAAGGTACACCGCCAAAATCGAGCTGCGCCAAATAACGCTGATGTCCGAACTGCTCATGCTGGTAAAGAATTTTCTCGATGATCTGCTGCGGACTGCCGACATTGATTATACTCCTATGATCGGCGCCTTGGGCAAATAACTGTTTCGGGAATCCTTGGCCATTTGTCTTTTTCATACCTTCATTGATATGCGGATAATAATCGCGCAGTGCTTCCTGTGTCGTTTCTGCCGCATAGAAGAAGCCGGTCGTTGCCACCGGCAGCTGGGCTGGATCAAATCCACGTGCCGTCAATGCTTCCCGGTAAGCATCGATTGTTTGCTTGAATACGCTAGCTGGGCCGCCAAGCATGGCTACTGTCATCGGAACTCCTGCGTGGCCTGCTTTTATGGCACTGGCTGGCGTTCCTCCAACAGCACGCCAGATCGGCAAAGAGCCATTGACTGGCCGAGGCAGCACCTCTGCGTTTCGCAATGCCCTGCGGAATTCCCCACTCCAATTGACGATTTCTTCCTCGTTTATTTGAAGAAGCAGATCGAACTTTTCTTCAAACAGCGCTTCATAATCATGCAGGTCATAGCCCAGCAATTCAAACAGTCCGACCCGGGATGCACGGCCGGCAATCAACTCCGCCCTTCCATTCGATATCAGGTCGATCGTTGCAAAGTTTTCATACACCCGAACGGGATCTGAGGTACTGATGATAGTCGAGGAACTCCCTATTTTGATTTTTTCCGTTGCTTGCGCGATAGCTGACAATATGACAGCATGTGCCTGGGATGCAAAGTAGGGCTGATGACTTTCACCAACGCTGAAGAAATCGATCCCCGCCTGATCTGCCAGCTGAGCCAGACGTATGATCTGCTGGATCCTTTCCTTGGCGGAGATCCGATCTCCTGTTCGCGGATCTGCCAAATGGTCCCCTAATGTGTAGATGCCGAATTCCATCCCTTTACTTGGATCGATACGATATTTTTCCATATTCCTGTCTCCCATTACTTATTGTAAAACCATTATCCTCCAAAGCTCACTTATTGGAAAGTACGCACTTGAAAGTGGTATAGTATAAAAAAAGATACTGTGGAGAGGGGATAGGAAGATGAAAGAAATGCCTGCAGAAATTGAACCGGAAATGTGTAAGGTGACAGATGCACTAGGTATCCTTGTCGGGAAATGGAAACCCGTCATCCTGCTGCATCTGCTTAAGAATGGCACGCAGCGCTTCAATGAATTGAAACGCAGTTTGCCCGGTATCACGCAGAAGATGCTGACAAACCAGCTGCGTGAATTGGAAGAAGAAGACATCATCGAGCGCAAGGTCTACGCACAGGTCCCTCCGAAAGTCGAATATTCCATTACTGACTACGGACGAAGCCTCGAACCGATTCTGCATGCGATGCATGAATGGGGAGCCAAGCATACGATTCATAAACAATCAAAGAAAAATGAGCAAGCGGAAGCAAAATAAAAAAGATGAACTGTCGCCAGTTCATCTTTTTTCATGGGTTATACTTGATTTTTCAAACGTGCTGCTGCTTCTTTCACCTGTGCAAGACCAGCTTCAATGATGGATGCTGCTTGGTCAGGAGAAGCATTATGTCCTTCGATGATCACTTCGTCAATGATTTCCATTCCGAAGATACCACCGAATACATTACGCATGTAGTTCAGGGACATATCCATCGGTGCAGCTTCAGGTGCAGAGTATACGCCTCCGCGTGCATTCAGGAAGATCGCTTTCTTATCAGTCATCAATTGGATCATGTTGCCTTCTGCATCATACTTGAATGCAAAACCAGCAGCATACACGTAATCGATGAATGTCTGCAATTTAGCTGGAATCGTCAAGTTCCAAAGCGGGAATGCAAATACAACAACATCAGCTGCTGTCAAAAGATCCATCGCTTTTTGTTTTGCAGCCAACAGACGCTGCTCTGTATCATTCAGTTCCGCACCGTTTTGTACTTTACCGAAAGCATCGAACAACTCTTGGCCGAAGTATGGTGTATCCTCTGCGAACACATCATAAGTAGTGACAGAAAGATTTTCCGCACCTTCAATTTCATGCATGAAAGTTTCATACATTTTACTGGAAATCGCCTCGGAAGCCGGGCGGTTATTTGCTTTGACTACTAATACGTTCATTCCGTAAAACCTCCGTTATTCCCCATTCAGGATTCGTATTCCCCTAAATCCCCTGCCATCCATTATCAAGTTTTTTATATGATTCAACAAGTACGCACTTAAAAGTGGCATAGTATCTTTTATGATACCATTGGGGAAAACAGCAAAAAAGCAGCCTGTACGGCTGCCTCGCTTTAGTCCTTTTTCTCCTGATGCAATGGTGGCGGGATCAACCAGCCCTTTTCCTTCAGTAGCTTCAGGAACTTTGCACCTAGCATCGCTTTATTTGTATGGAACTGTCCAAACATCATAGCTACATCTTCCCTGATGGCCTGCCCCATCATCGTACTGCAGCTGACAAGGCCGGCAGCAACACCTGCCGATGCAGTAGCTGCTACATCCGGGTCGATAAAACGCGCACCGACCGGGATCGATTCAAGATCCACTTTGGGCGGCTCCGGTGCTGCCGGAGGCAGTGCGACGCCATTTGCCCTCAGTATTTCCGATACCTGCTTGACCTCTGCCTGCGCTCCATCAATTGCTTCACCAAGCAATTTCTTCAAATCGTCATCGCCGACATGATTCAAAAGCATTTGATGATTGGCAATCATCTTATTTCCTGCCAGAACAAATGACCATAACCCAAATACTTCACCATAATGCAATGGCTCATCCTGCGGGTTTCCGCTCAAGATTCCCATCTTCATCCTCCTAAACAAGTTCATACTCGTGCCGCCTTTCCCTTGCACAAGCTTTAGGATGAGCCAAATAAGGAAAAATCATGTATAAAAAGCTGGCCCATAAGCCAGCTTCCCTCTAAGCTTGTTCTTTTATTGCCTCGATTCCTTTACGAAGCGGTGTCAATGGTCTGCCAAGTAATTTTTCAAAATCATCGCTTGGTACTTCCAAGGCACCTTCCCGGATTCCTTTTTGGATATCGACGAGCATCGGAAGAAGGAACTCCGGAACACCTGCTTCTTTCATGATTCGTGCATATGCTTGGTCATCGACTTGCTGCAGCTGGACATCCTTGCCAAGGACCTCCCCTGCTTCTGCGGCGATTTCCTCCTGGCTAAGCAGTGGGCCGGAAAGCTCATAAATCTTGTTTTCATGACCTTCCCCGGTCAGTACAGCTGCTGCAGCTTCAGCATAGTCCTGCTGCAGGGCCCAGCCTACTTTCCCATCTCCCGCAGACGTTACCCACGGTGCACCAGCCAGCACACCTTGAACACTTGCCGCTTCATTCTCAAAATACCAATTATTTCGCAGGAAAGCATAAGGAATCCCTGTATCCATGATTGCTTGCTCTGTTGCCTTATGCGTCGGAGCCAGGAATAAATCACTTTCCTGCGCATTTACAAGACTTGTGTAAGCAATGAATTTCACATTTGCCCTTACAGCTGCCTCCACCGCTTGTGTATGCTGACGAATCCGTGTTTCATTGTCTCCATCTGCGGATATGAGCAAAAGACGATCGATTCCGGCAAACGCTTCATCCAGGGAAGCGGGTTCATCGAAATCCCCGCGGCGCACCTCCACTCCCTTGGCACGAAGGGAATCTGCTTTCCCTGGATTGCGGACACTTACCGCGATGTTCTCCGAAGGAACCGTTTCCATCAGTTTCTTTACAACTTTGCTGCCAAGCTTACCAGTGGCGCCAGTTACCAGCATTTTCATATGTATAACCTCCACATTCATGTACTTATCACCGCTACTTGTAATCAATATAGTTACTGGTTTGCTTTTTGTCAAACAGAATGACTTTGGCATATTCCTAAAAACGAAAAAGATTAATCCCAGGAGAAAGTGTCACTCTCTGTTAAACTTTAATCGCTGACGCATAGCTCATCACGATCAGGATGCCTTTCGAGCAATCACACGAAAAATCTCATGAAGTCACCCGCACATAATAACCGTCCGGATCAATCACTCGAAAATCAAGCTTTCCCCATGGCCGGGCAATGATTTTCGATTCAATATGGTCTGGGTAAATATTTTTGAATTTGTTGTATACCATCTCCACGTCATCGACAGGAAGGATCAGTTCCACACCTTTGCCTTTCCTGGATTCAGCCATTGAAGCAAAATAGTGATCAGCATGCAATACAGCTTCGTCTGTAAGCAATAGGGACCCGCTACCTTCAGCCTTAAATAGGGCGCTTTTCTCGTCATGCGCGGTGCATCCCTTCCCCAACAGACATCGATAGAAAACAACAGATGCAGATAGCTTGTGCACGAACAATTCGATTTTGAACATCCAAATCACCACCACATTTATTTGTCAGCTATCAGAACAATGGTCCATCAAACCCATTCAGCCTGGCAATTACTCCGATTTGTCCTGCATGATATACTTCATGCGAATAAACATGATGGAACAGCCAGCGTATCGTCGGTTCAGACGGAGGCCTCCAGCCATCTGAAAATTCAGGTACATGGACCAGTCTGTCCCAATCCTTTGCCTGTAAAGAATATAATACCCGATCGGTTTGCTCCCTGATTTGGGTATATTGCTCCAAAGGACTCCGGTCAGTTCCCGAAAGTCTGCTGCTTTCACCAAAACCAATCTGAAATATCCAATAATCTTCTGTCTGCGCCATATGCTCGATTACCCAGGAAATTGTATTAGGATAAGCATTCGCATTCCATTGCTTCGGCGTGAGCTCCTGCAAATAAGGAATGAGAATTTTCCTGACATCATTTCGATAGGCAAACACGAAAATCAACTCCCTCCTAGAAGAAATATTATATCCATACAGACAATAATCCTTCCCAATCCCCTATTTTTCTCGACCATTGACGTTAAACGAATAAAAGCTGGAGGATACCCTCCAGCTCATTTGCCTGCCAGAAACAGACCCAGCTCTGATAGCAGCGCACTCCCGACATATGTCCCCGTAAAGACGAACACCGCGACGATACCGACCTTCCAGGACGTCTTGCGCAAATCGACCAAACGATCCACCACTGAAATCCCGGCAAATGTGAGAATCGGAGTCGTAATGGAAAGGAAATCAACATAGCCGATTGCCTCGACAAAGAAATCAAAGCACATGCACAGAATAAGGGATGTGACAGCTACCCATCCAAGCATCGGGAATTCCCGCAGAAACTTCAAAGGTGCTTTTTTCATCAAATCCGACAGCAGTACACCAATCATCGAAAATAACCATAATGTCAGCAGCCCCATGATTGTCATCCATTCGACTGGTGTGGAATCAGGGTTCTTCAGCAGCTTGATTTGCTGGGTGAATAGGATCAAAGCCGTACTAAGCAAAATGATAAGTCCATATTTCACGTATTTATTCAGCTGCATGGACATCGGCTGGCACCCCCTGCTGTTTTTTCTTTTTTGTCAGTTTGTTGTAAAGGAAACGCTGCAGCGGTACGGCTAGGAACACCATCGTGAATGTTCCCAGGAAGCTTGTAAGCAATTGACTTGCAGCAGCATATCCAAGGATGGTGCTTTCCATTTCAGGGACACGCTCGATCAATGTAGCAGAGGAAGCAGTCATCATACTCGCGGAGCCAACTCCGGATGCCATCGCCAATGCTTCCACGCGGAAGCCGATATCCAGCATGATCGGCGCAATCAGGCTGAAGAAAATGGTCCCGAATAGCGTCCCGATTATATAGAGCGACAACACTCCCTGTCCCTCTTTTGATTCGAGTGTGTATTTTTCCGAGATGTAAGCGAGCTCTCCTTCACGCCCAAGACCGAGCGTCGCCCCGATTGCTTCACGGCGCAAGCCTATCAGCAGCGCCACAGGCAGTCCCAATAACACCGTTCCAAGATTGCCGAGTTCCTGGGCAATGAAGACCCAACCGACATTCAGGATTTCCTTTAGCTGGGGAGCGACATCTGCCCCATATCTAGCCATCAGCGGCAGCATGATGAAAATCAGATACTTGCTGGAGAATTGAACGTTCGCCTTGCTGTATATTTTTTGCAGGAATCCTTTGCGAAATATCGGCAAGCCGAGAATCATCGTAATCAAAATAGCAAAAGCAAGCGGCAGCAAAGAAATGGAGAATGCACCTAATGATAAGGATTGTGTCCCGATCATTTCTGCTGCGGTAATGACGATAAGTGCAAAGATAAGTAAAATGGCATAATTACGCTTCAATCCCATATTCCCCCTTCTCCCCCAAAATGTCTTGGATCTGCCTTACATACTGCTGATAAGTCCTTTTATACAGCTTGCTTCTATCAATCTTGCCATTCATTTTTTCCAGTACTTGGTATAGGAATCGCGGAAAGATTTCATAGATATATTCCGGATCAATGTCGATGAAATCATCACCATGGATCGTACCGGTAAAACCGCTGTAGCCGATTTGGATGCAGGGCATCATGAACGATAGATCCCCGATATCGCCAGCAGCACTGATGCTGTTGCCCTCGAGAATCGCCTCGATTTGTTCATTCTCTTCAAAAGCAGCTTTTACGAAGGTGGACAAATAACGGTCCTGCTGGAATGGCAGATACCCCATTTGTGTATCGATGTCCACTTCGCCCTGCAGTGCCATTGCACTGCCTTGTGCTGCAGCATCCAAGCGCTTTGCGACAGTTTGCATATACGGAGTTGAGAGTGTACGTAAATCCGTGCCGACTTTAATATGATTCGGGATGACATTCGTCGACATATCCGATTCCATCACTATCGGATTGAGACGGACTTTTTCCTTTTCATCCAGCTGTTGACGCCCTAAACTGATCGCCGTGTGGAACAAAGTGGACATATTATAAGCGTTTATGGAAGAAAAAGGATCGAAACCGGCATGCGTTGATCTGCCTTTGAACGTGTATCGCTTATATAAAAATCCTGCTAAATCACAATCGATTTCAATCGTCCTTTTCGCAAATTCCCCGCCGATTGCATGAACACAGATGCTCACATCAATATCATCGAAAATACCAAGCTTCATCGCTTCGGGTTTGCCGCCATAATGGGTGATGACGCCCTTTTGGATCAGTTCATCACGATAAGCAAGGTCCAGGTATTCCTCAGCCGGAACGAAAATGAAACTCAGCGTGAAATCGAATTGTTCATATGCTTTCGCTTCGACTAGCTGCCGATAAAGTGCCAGTGCGATGGCAACTTGCGTGTAATGGCCGCAGTTGTGAGCTGCTCCCGTTTCTGGGTCTGAGCGGAAATGTGAAGGTGCATAGACGGCATCCAGCTCAGCCAAAAAAGCAATATGCATAGGCTTCCCTTCTCCAAGTGTCGTCCGCAGACCAGTAGTACTGAACTCCTGAATGATGCTTTCCGGATTGCAGTCCTTCAGAAAATCGATCACAATTTGTTTAGTGCGATCCTCCTTGTACCCCAACTCCGGGTTTGCGTAAATGGATTCCCCCAACTTCCTGATTTGCTCGTATGCACTCAACAGAAAAAAACGCCTCCGTTTAATAAAAATTTCAACAATTAAGATTAATTTAACTATCATGACGAAGAAAGTCAATAGAAAATCTATAATTAACTAACCAAAAGCCGAACTATAACTTAAATAACTAAAATAAAAATCCGTAAATGTTCGGTTTTTATATTTAATATGTTTTGTATCGGCTGAACATTATCATCCCAAAAAAATGCACCGCAAAAGCCATAGGCTTTCTGCGGTGCATTCCAAACAATATTTAAAAATCCCCTTGTTTCACTCGCTTGATCAATTCTTTCATCCAATGAATGGTATGTTCAGTTCTTGTCGTTACATAGCCGCTGACAAAGTCGATGAACTGTTCTTTATCTTCATCCCTTTGGACAAGCTTATCGTATGCTTGGACTTCCTCCCAGCGCTCTGTAATCTTTTCCAGCTTATCTTCCAGGATACTTACAACTTTATCCCGATCGACATATTTGATATTAGCCAAGCAAACAACCATGTCACTTATCTTCTCTGCATTTTTCATGACCTTATAAATCTTTTTCGGCAGCTCTTGGCGCCCCTTGGCTGTAATCTGGAATACTTGCTTATCGGGACGATGTTCTTCTTTGATGATTTCAACCGCCTCGATCAATCCTTGCTTTGCTAACGAATCAAAATGATAGTAAAGTTTGCTTTCTGTCAATCCGCCAAGCTTATCTAAGGGGATAGGCTCTGATAGCTGCTTTTTCAATTTGTAAGGATACGTATTATCCTCCATTAATTTGCTGAGTATGAAAATTTGAATGGACATTCTCTTTGCTCCCTCAAGCAGAATGATCTTATTATATCAAATTTAAACTGTCGCTTTAATAACTTCTGTCCCTTCATCGGCATTGGTGCCTTCATCGGCTTTTGTTTTGTGCAGGAAAGCAACGATGATGATATTGATGAGCATCGCTGCTGCTCCCACTGCAGCCATCGACCAGATGAATGGACTTGGACTTGTGCTTCCGAATAGGTTGGCAAAGTAAGCTTGAACAGAATAGTACATAGGTGAAATATGACTCATCCATTCATATGGAGCATACATCATATCACGGGAGATAGTGGCACCATTCGCCAATGTCTGCGTCAGCAATACTGGCAAGTTCAACAGCATACCGCCTTGACCAAGCAAGAAGATGAAGATTGCTGTGAAGTTGAAGCATACCATATAGTTCAAGATTTGCTGCCCCAGCATACCGAAGTATACATCGCCGCCTGGATCATTCACCAAATAGACGATTCCCGTCGCAACCAATCCGCCCAATACCGCAATCATCAATGCTGTCAGTTGAACATATAGGAATAGACGCGTTCTGCTTGCTTTTCCTTTACTTTCTTTAAATGCCCCTACTAATTGCATCGCACCAATCATCGCACCGACATAACCAGCCATTGTCAAGAACATAGGCAGCATGTTGTTATTCATACCATCCGGCATTTCGTTGATCGTCACGATGTTTCCTTGATATGCAGTTTCGATTTTATCACTCAAAGCAGCAGCTTGATTCTCCGGTACATGGAAGTTCATCAATACACCCTCAGCAGTCTGCTTGGAGAATTGTGCACTCAATTGATCATTGATCTGTCCGACGACTTGGCTCATTGTGGAAGAAACTGTGGTTGCCCCAGCTTCGTTGATCGTAAAATCGATACTGGAGGATGTCTCTCCGCTTTGTACATTCTCCGAGAAATTCTCAGGGATGTGTACGACCAAGGCTAAGTCGTTTTTCTCCAAATCTTTTAACGCTTCCTTATTCGTCAAATCTGTTTCGATATCTTGGAAAGGCAGATTTTCCGATAGCTGGTCTGCAATGGCCGAACCAACCTCCCCGCCGTCATCATTGATGATGGCGACCTTTAATTGGTCTACATTGCCTGGAATTGCCGAATAACCTGGCAGGAAAATCCCGAGCATGAAAATTGCATATAGGATTCCCATGAAAATAGCTGCAATAGCACCTTTATTTTTTAAGAACTGGCTAAATTTCATATTTGTATCCTTCCTTCTATTCATCCATTCAATTAGTTTATTTAAAGTACTCAAATTAAAGTACTTTTATTAGAATGATTACTATTCTATGTAAGTTCATCAGCAAAGTCAATCATGATTCCTTCTTTTAAAAAAATGAAAACGTTTTTTCCGATTCACAAATTGGACACAAAAATACCCTTATACAAAATGTATAAGGGCTTGCTGTCATTCAATGATAAGGGTAGCTTTCCATTTGCTTGTAATCTCCGGCTTGAATCCCGGTTCACCGAAATAGGGCATTCCATCCTTCCAGAAGAAAGGCTGGATGCGGGCATGACGGTTATGATCATATAAGGGGTTGCCTTCAATCTCCTTATATGATCTGGCGTGATAGACAAGCAGATCGATGCCTTCCTCTGTCACGGTGAAGCTATTATGTCCCGGTCCGTACAAGCCCGTATTCTCCGAGCTTGTCAATACAGGGTCACGCAGCTTCGTCCAAGAGGCCGGATCGAGCAAATCGGCATCTTTATCTGCATATAAAAGACCCATCGCATAGCGGTCATCCGTTGCACTTGCGGAGAATGTCAGGAATACTTTGCCGTGGCGATGCAGGAACGCCGGGCCTTCATTCACGTCGAATCCCGCTCTTTCCCAGTCATGTTCCGGTTTTGCCAGCAGCACTTGTTCACCTTTTAGTGTCCAAGGATTTTTCATTTCGGCGATATAAAGATTGGAAATTGTATCGTTCTCCGTTTTCTGGGCCCAGACCAGGAATCGCTTGCCTTGATGTGCAAAAGTTGTGGCGTCCAAAGAAAAGCTTTGGAAATCCGTATTGATTGCTCCCTTTTCGGTCCACTCATCTGTCAGCGGATCGCCTGTGCATTCCAGTACATATGGACGTATTGCCCAGACATCATCTTTATCTCCCGCTGCAAAATGTATGTACCATTTTCCGTCGATGTGATGCAGCTCCGGCGCCCAAATATGCTCCGACATTATCCCGGATGCATGCGCCTGCCAAATTGTATGTTCCTCCGCCCCGCGCAGTCCTTCCAGGGTTTTGGACCGTCGAAGGACGATTCTGTCATACTTCGGATAAGAACCGGTGAAATAATAGAATCCATCCTCCGCCTTCAAGATATATGGATCGGCCCGCTGCTCAATGAACGGCTCCGGGAATTCCTCCAATTCGATCGTACCTTCCACCTCATATGTTCCTGCCTTACTCGTATCCGGCAGTTCCGGCCAAGTGACTCGAAAAGTTCCTTGCACTCCTCCGTCCATTTGCACGTCGACCGTCTGTGGCAGTTCCATATTCTCTCCTTGTTTCATATGAATTTCAATCGGTTCAGCCGTCGTTATATTCATCCTATCTCCTCCGTATTCTTAAGTGAATGGAAGCTCCTTGATGGATGGCAGGATCAGATCCGGTTTGATACTCGAAATCTCCGCCTGCTCTCTTGTTGTATTGCCGGTAAGCACCAATGCTGTTTTCAAGCCGAACATGGCGCCCATCGCTATGTCGGAAGTCAGGCTGTCCCCCACGATCAGCGTCTTTTCCGGCTCACTGCCTGCTTGCTGCATGACCTTCTGATACATGAAGTGCGATGGCTTACCGACAATGATATCCGTCTTCTTGCCTGTCGACGCTTCGATGGCGCCGATCAAGCCGCCTACATCCAGCTGCAGACCGTCCTTTCCCGGGAAGACGGGATCCTGGTTGGTAGCAAGGATCCTGGCACCATGGATGACAGCACGGAAAGCCTGATTCAAATCATGATACGTCACACCAGTATGCAAGGATATGACAAGCCAATCAGCTTCCTCGGGCTTTGCCGCAAGCGTCAGATCCGCCTCCGCCAATTCTTCGCGCAGCCCTTCTTCTCCAAGAACCCACACAGGCAGCTTCGGGTAATGCGTCTGCAGGTAATCAGCTGCGAGAAATGAGGATAGGATGATATCTTCCTTCTCCCACTGGATGCCATGTTCCTGAAAATATGCAGCTATCTGCCGGCGCGAATGTGTGCCGCGGTTGCTGAGCCCGACCACTCTTTTACCTGCTTCCTGCAGGGCATGGATGGTCTCGGCAGCTCCATCGATCAGTGTGAAATCCTTCCATACCGTACCGTCCAAATCAAATAGAATGCTATCCATTCCTTGATAAAAAGTCATTCCGTTCGCCTCCTTTCTTAGATTATACCTGCTGCCAGCGATCCCCGTCAGGAGCTGGGCAGCGTTTATCCGGTAGGGAGGCCCGGAAAAGGACAAAACAGCCGCAGTGCGCACATGTATGCATCGATGTAAGGGATGGACAATCCGAGCAGACCGCTAAACGGGCGGTCACGATCGCTTCTTCGGCCAGCACGGGTTCCAATGCCAATTGTTCTGCCGCAAGTGCCGCTGCTTCCTCTGCGGAATACATTTTTCTTTGCGGGCATGCCTGGCATGTCATCGGCTGCCAATCCGATCCTGCAGCGGGTAGCTGATCTGCTCTTTCTTGAATTGGTTGATGAGGAACAGCCCGGTGCATCGATCACGGAGATGGTAAGCTTCATTCAAGCTATCTTGCACAAGTTCATCATCTATCCCGATCTCCTGACTCGAAGCTGGTGCCCCGACTTGGTACAGATAATATCGCAGGACTTCAGCTGTCGGCAGTGCCGCAATCTTCAAACGGATATCTTCCCAGTTGTGCCGCAATCCCGCTCCTGTTTCCCCCTCTGCTTCCGAAACATCGAATTGTTCAGCCCAGCTTTTGTACAATTCCGTGATAATGGCACAAGCAACCCCGACTTTGGCTCCATGCAGAAGCTGACGTTTATCCGTTTTGAGCAAATGCGTTTCCCAATAATGCGACAAATGATGTTCTGCTCCGGAGGCTGGGCGGGAAAAATCCAGTATCTGCATGACGAGACCAGACTCGATCAAAGACTCCATCAGGATCCGTATGCCTGCTTCATCCGCTTTGGCTATTTCCTCAATATGATCGACACAGGTATCAAGAGAATGCCGCGTCATCCTGGCAGCCAAGGCATTATATGGTTCCCCTCCGACGCTTGCGGATATCTCCCAATCAAGCAATGAAGTGAATTTACCCAGTATGTCTCCAAAGCCGGCAGCAGTAAGCGGCCTGGGAGCAGCACATAACACATCCAAGTCGGCAAATACTGCCACCGGGGCGGCGGTCTGGATCGTCTGCTTCACTCCCCGTAAAATCAATGGCGCACCTTTGGAGGTGAAGCCATCGACCGATGCCGCTGTCGGCACCGCCACGAAAGGCACAGACAGCTTCAGGCTGCAGAATCGAGTGATATCATGAATCGTTCCAGCACCTACTGCCAGCAGCACATCCGTATCCATCGGTGTTTCTACAAGAACTTGGATAAGCGAAGCTTCATCAGCATTCACTTGCCCATGCTGATTTGCGAGAAGCTCGATGACATGGACATGTACGCTTTCTGCCTCGAGCAGTGCAGCCAGCCGATCACCCGCGGCTGCTTTCGTCTGGGCATCCATTATAAGGACAGCTTTATCCCAGCCTTTATCCTTCAGATAAGAACCGACGGATGTCAGAGCTCCTGCTTCCACCTCCAGTTTTGGAAACGTGTCCGGGCTTATCCCGAATTCCTCTGCCAATGTCAGCATATCGGCTGATAATTGCATCAGGCACCCTCCTCGATCGTCAATACCGTTACACTCATCGGCGGCAATGCAACATGAAGTCCGCCATCTTTCTCCGTGAAATTCGTAAATGGCACTGCCTTGACAGCATCAGGCTGTTCAAATGTATTCAAGGCGTCTTTTTTGTCAGCTGTAAGGATTTTACCGCTTACCGATCCTAATGCTGCACCCCGCAGCTCCGTATTTACCGCTGCCTCATTTGTATGACTCAGGTTACAGAAGCTGATATGAATATTGCCATCCGGCCCTTTCGATACCGATGCGGTGACAGAGGGATACGCAAGCTCGCCATGTTTTATTTCATCCGTTTCCAAATGGAAAGATAACCTCTCTGCATCCTGATGGACCTGATATAAGTCAAACACATGATAAGTCGGTGTCTTGATCATCTCCTGCCCCTCCGTCAGGATCATCGCCTGCAGGACGTTCACCGTTTGTGCGATATTCGCCATCTGGACCCGATCGCTATGGTTGTTGAAAATATTGAGTGAGGCACCGGCAACCAATGCATCACGGATGGTGTTCTGCTGGTACAGGAAGCCTGGATTGGTGCCAGGTTCCGGGTCGAACCAGGTTCCCCACTCATCAATGATCAATCCGACTCGTTTCCCGGGATCATATTTATCCATGATGGTACCGTGCTTTTCAATCAGCTCCTCTATGAACAGCGCACGCTTGAGCGTCAAATGCCATTCGTCTTCGGTAAAATCAGTGGCAGATCCTTTACCAAGCCAGAAATCACCTGGGATCGTATAATAATGCAGGCTCAATCCATCCATCAATGCAGCTGCTTCCTTCATCAGCGTATCCGTCCACTTATAATCATCGATATTGGCCCCGCCAGCAATCTTATACAGCTGGTTATCGCCATAATTACGGACATATGTCTGGTAGCGGCGGTACAGATCCGCATAATATTCCGGACGCATATTACCGCCGCAGCCCCAGTTTTCATTGCCGACGCCGAAATACTTGAGCTTCCATGGCTCTTCTCTCCCGTTTTCCCGGCGCCAAGCTGTCATTGGTGACTCCCCGTCGAATGTCATGTACTCGACCCACTCGGACATTTCCTGGACAGTCCCGCTGCCGACATTCCCGCAAATATATGGTTCGGCTCCAAGCAGCTCACAAAGCGTGAAGAATTCATGTGTGCCGAAGTGGTTATTCTCCACCACTCCGCCCCAATGGGTATTCACCATCCGCTTACGCTGTTCGCGTGGCCCAACGCCATCCTTCCAATGATATTCATCGGCAAAACAGCCCCCTGGCCAGCGCAAGACAGGGATATGAAGCTTTTGGAGAGCTTCCAGTACATCATTGCGGATTCCCTTTGTATTCGGGATCGGGGAATCTTCCCCGACCCAGATCCCTTCATAAATGCCTCTGCCCAGATGCTCGGCGAAATGGCCATATATATTCTTATTTATTTTCCCTTCCGTGACATCTGCTTGGATGATCAGTTTTGTCGACATGGTTATCGCTCCAATCTATCAGAAATGGGTTAGCTAGCTAATCGTTCCTGCTGCTTCATCGTCCTGAACACCTTCATGCTCAGCCACATCCAGCCGAACGCGCTGACACTGAAACAGAAGAACAAAAGCAGCACCGGCAAGCCGATGCTATGGTACAAAAGCGCAAACAGGAGTACCGCGATCGACAGTGTCATATGGAATCTCGTCAGTCCAATGATGAATGCATTCCTGACAATCTGAAATGTACCTGCTTTATAATGCGCCAGCAGCGGGAAACTCCAAAACACAACTGTCATATAGCAGAAAATGAGCACGTAGAAAAGGAAAGGCACCAGGAAGAATAACTGTCCATCTGCCTGCCTGATAAGCAAATAGTTGGTATATAGGATGAAACCTGTTCCCAAAAGCAGCCACCCAAGCTTATTCGCTGACCAGAATTCCTGTTTGTACGCTTGGCGGAAAGTGCGGTGCAGCTTCACTTCCTCTCCATTCAAGAGCCGGCGGGATACCTGTAAAGCAGCAACCGTTGCCGGGGCTGCACCTGCCACAATCAGGCCTAACAGTGTGTATAACAGGAATAGTGCATTCAAGTGTGCAAATCGGGTGATCCACAAAAGAGATTTATCGAGATTTTTCATCGCTTTATTCAGCATGGTCCTTACCCCTTTCTATCCAAATGCCAGATTCAGCCTTTGACCCCGCCGACAGTCAATCCGGAAATGAAATAACGCTGGAAGAAAATAAACAGAATGACAATAGGAATTATCGTCATGACAGACCCCGCGATCAGAATGTCGTAGTTATTCCCGTATGGCGTCAACAGCGTAGCCAAGCCGAGCGGCAGGGTGAACATATCATTCGATCGCAGCACCAGCAGCGGCCACAGGAAGTTATTCCAGCTGCCAAGCCCTTGCAAGATAGCCATCGCTGCCAGGGATGGTCCCATCAGCGGCAGCATGATCTTGAAGAAAATCCCATACTCCGTCGATCCATCCATCCGGGCTGCATCCATCAGCTCCTTCGGCAGACCAAGCGCATACTGCCGGAAGAAGAACACCGCAACCGGGGCAACGACACCCGGCAAAATGACGCCAAGATACGTATCGATCAGCATCATATCCATCATGAGACGGAATAGCGGAAGCATCAGGATCTCGAATGGCACCATCAAAATGAACAAAACTGCCACGAAGAAAATATTGCTTCCTTTGAAGTCATACATCGCCAGCGCATAACCGACCATGGAAGAAAAGAACAAAGACAGGACGATCATCAGCGCTGAAATCCAAAGGCTATTTCCATACCAAGTCCAATATTCAGGAGATTGCGTGAAAATGTATGTGTAGTTGCTCAGCGTCAATTCATCCCACGGAAAACTGAATGATATGCCGTTCCTCATCAGCGAGGAGGAAGGGATGAAAGAAGAAAGCACCATGCTTATGATCGGGAAAAGCGCTATCAAGCTGACAATGGCCATGACCACAGTGGCAATCACCCCGAGTAATCTGTTATTAGACTTTTTCATCACCTATCCCCTTTCTTGAATGTACCAGTGGCTATCAAATAGATGATGCTGATCACAAAGATGATGAGCATCAATACGACACCAAGAGCAGCACCGAAGCCCATATCATTTTGCTGGATACCCTGCTGGTAAATATAAGCCGCGATCGACAGGCCGATATTGCCTGGGGATCCCACAGCCCAGAACACATAGCTTTCTTCAAACATGCGGAAGCCGTTGATGATCGTAATCGTACTGACAAAGATGATGATGGGCTTCAGCATCGGCATCGTGATGAAACGGAAGCGCTGCCATCTTGTGGCACCATCAATTTCAGCTGCTTCATACATCTCATCCGGCACGTTCTGCAAAGCAGCCAGGAAATAGAGAATGTTTACGCCGATCCAGCGCCAGCAGGCGAGCAAGACCATGAGCCCGATGGCCGCCCAAGGAGTGAACATCCATTTGATCGGTTCGGAGCCGAACAACCCAATGAGCTGGTTAGCGACTGCCCCTTCCTGTTCACTGAACATGAAACGGAAAATCATCCCCCCGACAATTGTGGAGGTAAGTGCCGGGATGAAGAGCGATGCCCGGAAAAGCGTCCGGAATCTCACATGCTTCGAATTCAGGATTACCGCAAGCACCATCGGAATGATGGTCAGGATCAATACGGTCAGGATCACATACGCGGTCGTATTGGAGACAGCTCGGTAAAATGTCGGGTTGAAAACACGTTCATAGTTGCTCATCCCGATGAATTCCACTTGGCCCGGGAGCACGCTCTGAAAACTCATGATGACTCCCTGGATAGCCGGATAGACAGTGAATAGGAGCAGTGACAGGACAAATGGCGATATGAAAACAAAAGGTACAACCTTCTTGGAATTCAGGAACCGGACGAGCTTATTCTGTTTCTTGCGTGCCTTTACCGGTGCCGCTGGTGTGACAGTATTCATCTAAATCCCCCCTTTTAGCTTTAGTTTGATTTGGCTTTACGCAGCCGGACGACGTTCCAGGAAGTCTTATTCAGCTTTATTTTCAGCCTGCCGTCTTCCAAGCCCGATTCCCCGTTTTTATGCGGGGTGACACGTGCCATATCCTTCGTATTTGCAGCCTTCAAATCATGATGCTCCAGCACGATATGCTCCAGGATTTCATAATCCTCGAAGCTGCGCACATCCACCTCAAGCGGAATCGCTTCTTCCAGATGCTTATTCACCAAGAAAATCGTAAGCTCCTGTCCCTGCTCGTCATAAACAGCAGCGCTGTCGATGTAAGGTACATCCGTGAAGTCCTTGCTGTCATACTTTGGAGAAGAAAGGATCGGCTGAAGGCTGACACCTCTGCCATAAACGGAGGCATGCAGATAAGGGTAATAGATTGTCTGCTTCCAAGATCGGCCATTGTTTTCCGTCATGATCGGTGCAATGACATTCACCAGCTGAGCCATGCACGCCATCTTCACACGATCAGCATGACGGAGCAAAGTGATGAGCATGCTTCCCACCAGCAGGGCATCTTCGAAGTTATAGACATCTTCCAGCTGCGGAGGTGCGACTGTCCACGGATCCAATTTTTCATCCTGCTCCCTGGAATGGTACCAGACATTCCATTCGTCGAAGCTCAAGTTGATCGTTTTCTTGCTGCGATGCTTTGCCTTGATATAATCACAGGTCGAAATCACGGTCTTGATGAAATGGTCCATATCCATGTTCTTCGCCAAGTAGTTGGCTGGATCATTGGAGCTGTTGCCGTAATATTGGTGAAGTGAAATATAATCCACCTCATCATAGGCGATATCCAATGTTGTCGCTTCATACTCCGGGAAAGTCGGCATATCGGTGTTCGAGCTGCCGCAGGCAACCAGTTCGATATCCGGATCGACAAGCTTCATCGCTTTCCCTGTTTCCTTAGCGATTTTGCCGTATTCGGCTGCTGTCTTTTGCCCTACCTGCCATGGTCCATCCATTTCATTGCCTAAACACCAGGTCTTGATATGATGCGGCTGTTCATAACCATGCTCCCTGCGCAAATCACTCCAGTACGTCCCGCCCGGATGATTGGTATATTCGATCAAATTACGGGCAGCATCGATTCCTCTTGTACCAAGGTTCACCGCCATCATGACATCCGCACCCACTTTTTTGGCCCAGTCGACGAATTCATTTGTCCCGATCTCATTCGGCTCAATCGTGCGCCAAGCAAGCTCCAGCCGTTTTGGACGCTTTTCCTTCGGTCCGACACCATCTTCCCAGTTGTAAGCAGAAACCATATTACCGCCCGGATAACGGACAATCGGCACCTGAAGCTCCTTTACCAAGTCGATGACATCTTTCCGGAACCCTTGCTCATCCGCCTCAGGATGACCTGGTTCATACATGCCGCCATAAACAGCCCTGCCTAAATGTTCGATGAAAGAACCATAAATCCGCCGATCAACTTCACTGATTTGATAATTTTTGTCCAGTACCATAGCTGCTTGCAATTCATCTGCCATGTATCCCCACTCCTTTTATTGATAACGCTTACAAATCGAGAGAAAAAAAGAAGACCACCTGCATCGCATCATGTACGAACATATTTAGAGCGATGTTTCGAGCAATCAAAATATGTACGTATAAGTTTATATGTTTAGTATAGTCAGATATCGATATAAAAACAAGCGTTTTTTGCAATAGAAGAAAAATTTAAAAAAGAGCAGCGGTTGCTACGCTGCCCTCGTTTCATCCCGCCTATTGCTGCATCGTACTTTCAATCTTATCGGCAGCTTCTTTCATAGCTTCTTCAGGAGACTTGTTTTTCTGCCTCAATACGGAATCCGCAATAATCGTATTATACTCGGTGGAGACATCCGGCGTATTCTCTGTGATATTCAGTGTATTGATCTCATCCTTCACTTCCAGCAGCATATCGAAGATGCCATCGCCAAAGAATTGATAGTATTTATTATCTTCGCGGACCGCTTCGCTTTCCCACACATCCCAGCGAGGCGGGTCGAATCCAAGAACCTTCCACAAATTGATGCTGCCCTCTTCCGAAAGCTTGGCATATGCAAGGAATTCCTTTGCCAAATCCTTATCTTTTGCCTGATTGGTCACGACTGTCCCTGTGCCGCCCATGCCAGCGGAGCGTTTCCCTCCTTCTTCCCATGCAGGAAGCGGCTTGATAGCTATCTTGCCTTCCATTTCAGGCATGTTGTCAAGGAAACGTCCCATGTACCATAGCGGTGCCAAGATGGCAGCAGATTTGCCCTCTGTGTAATACTTATAGAAATCCTCTGATTGGTTATTTCCACCAGGGGTCAGCTCAGCAATTTTCTCGGTATAAATCGCATCATACAAAAACTGGAGTGTCTTGATGTTCGTTTCGTTATCCAATGTCAGATTTCCTTCTGCGTCGAAGAAATCGGAGTCCTGCTGGGAAACCATCGGCCATAAATCCATGAGAAAGTCAGAGGTGCCAACATTCCACATGACTGCATCCGTTTTCTCCGTCACTTGTTTACCAGCTTCCACGAAATCATCCCAAGTTTCGATGGAATCGATATCGACACCCGCCTGTTCCATGATTTCGGTATTATAATACATGACAGTCGCACCTACATGCGTCGGAATGCCATAATAGTTTCCATCCTTGGTATACAGATCGAACCTGGCCTCGACGGAATCGGCCAATACCGGCTCCACATATTCATTCATTGGTTCCAATTGAGGCTCACCCTGCAGAAAGTTAGGGAATTTACTCAGCTCGATATCCGCAATATCCGGCGCTCCCTTGCCAGACTGCAAACTCAGCAATAGATTATTATGCATTTGGTCAAATGGATACGTTTCTGCAACAAGCTTAATCGGCCGATCCGGGAATTCTTCATTCCAGCGTTCTGCTGCCTCCTTGAACAAATCCATATGCTGACCAACGAATGTCCAATAAGTCAATTCCGTTGCGTTCTCAAGATCTTCGCCTACTACTGTCGTTTCATCCGCTTCACTGCCTCCGCCACCACTGCCGCCTTTACTGCAAGCTGCCAACACGATGATCATCAAACCGATCATAAGTGTCTTCAAAACCTTCTTCATCATAGCTACCCCCTCATTTTTGAATTCAAAGACATCTCTGAAAGCGTTTTCTAAAGAGGTCATACCTCCCTTTCCGTAATCGGCTGACTGGGAACGATCTTCATGATAGCGCATACATTTTTCATCGGCCTATACGGTTCGAACTATGTACATCGTATCATCCTGCCCCTGATCAGTCAATAAGTTTTATGTCGATAGATAAATAACTTATACGAACAACATTTGTCAAAAAGAAAAAATAACGAAAACTTGTTTAATAAGTCACGAAAATGGAGCTGCCTTCCTTCAGCTCCATTCCCTTTACTTTATTTTTGCCAATGTCTCTTCCCCTATAGCTTGCGTGGACTGTCTTTCCACCAGTTTCGTCGGGAATACAATGCTCTCGATCGCAGCCTCCGAACCCTTGCCGTGACCGCTCTCGATTAAATCCAGAATCAGTTTGCCAGCCGCACGGCCAAGCTCTGCTTTTGGATGTTCGACAGACGTCAGCTTCACTTCGGATAATTCGGTCAGGAAGGAATCATCAAAGCCGACGATGGACATATCCTGCGGGATCTTCATGTTGCGTTCCCGGAGTACATTGATAAGCTTGATAGCCAGTTCATCGTTATAGCATACCAATCCGGTCGGCTTGGCATCTGTCTGGTTCAATAAGGCCTCCAGTTCTTCCATCGGCTTCACAAGCTTTTCTTCTGTACTGTAGGTCACAATATGATTGGGATTGATCGGCACCTTATATTCACGATGCGCCTTCAAATATCCCTTCATCCGAAGCGTTCCCTGCATATCATCCGTTTTGAAAAAACCGATGATATCCCGATGACCTTGCTTGATAAGATGCTCCGTCTGAAGGAAAGCACCGCGCTCATCGTCAACCAGTACACGAAACGGCTCCAATGCATCGTAGTACGCATTGATCATGATATACGGAATTTGCAGACGTTCGAGATTCAGGTAGTAGTTGATATTCGGATTCGCCGATGCGCTTTTTGTCGGCTCTATGATTGCCCCATCGAAGCCAGTAGTGATGATCCGCTCCAAATATTCCCTTTCTTTCTTATGATCATTATTCGTATTGAACAGACTGACATTGTAGCCATGATCACTCAAATAAGCTTCAGCTCCGCGAATGATGGACGGAAAAATGTAATCGGAGATATACGTCGTCACAATGGCGATATTCTTATTCTGCATTCCGTTCTGCTGCAGCTGCTGCTTTGACCGGTCGGCACAGAATGTACCCGCTCCTTGTTCCCGGTACAGCCAGCCTTCTGTAACCAATTCGCCGATGGCCAGCCGCACTGTATGACGGCTTACCTCGAATTGCTTCATCATTTCACTCTCGGACGGGATTTTTGCATGCGGCTCATAGGAGCCATCGAGGATTTTAGACTTGATTGCTTGCTTCACGATTCCATATTTTGTCTGCATAACTAACACCAGCTTCCTTGACATGTTCGTATAAGTTAGCATATCACAAGTGACGGGAATGGCGCACTATGTTGTTCGATATTATATGTATTCCCGGAGTGAAATCCACAGTGCTTTTTTCCGCTGCTGCAGATATGATACGATCAGTAACGGAAACGAATAGCTCGTATATACAGCCTTGTACGCACAGCCAAGACATAATTCAGCAAAATACATCTGGAGGAAGACGACATGAAGAAACAATACGATGCACTATTTTTCGACGTAGATAATACCATCCTCGACTTTACAAAAACGGAACAAGAAGCCCTTCCGCTTCTATTCCAGCAGCACGGCCTGCCTACAGATGAAGCTGCCATGACTGCATACCGCACCATCAACCAACGATTATGGAGTTCATTTGAAAAAGGGGAAATCGACCGGGATACCGTCGTCAGTTCCAGATTCACAGAGTTTTTCGCACTGTATGACCGACAAGTAGACGGAGCCGATCTGGACGCTGCCTATCGAGAACTTCTGGCTCGGGGAAGACATATGATTGCCGGCGCCGCCGAGGTCCTTGAAAAACTATCCAAGCACTATCCGCTGTATATTGTGACCAACGGCGTTTCCGACACGCAATTCCGCCGCCTTGAGGCTACCGGGCTGCTGCCATACTTCCAGTCTGTTTTTGTTTCAGAAGATACAGGCTACCAAAAACCGATGGCAGGTTTCTTTGATTACGTATTCGAACGGGTTCCAGGTATAGAACCTGGGGAATCCTTGATCATCGGCGACTCCCTGGTAGCTGATATCCAAGGCGGAAATATGGCGGGGATGGACACATGCTGGTTCAATCCTGGAAGACTGCCGAATCATCTGCCGCTTACCCCGGACTATGAAATCACTAAGTTGGAGGAATTGCTGGAGATGTTGAAATAGCTGCTCCCGATCGTCAGACAGAAGAAAAGGGGCTTTTTAGGCCCCTTTTTTATGGTTTTCAACTTTAAAGATGACTGACGATATTGCTTATTTCCACACCGCCTTATTCCACTCCAGTTCTTTCCGGAACTGCTTCAGGCTTGTAGCATTATCGATTGTCACACATTCAATACCGACCATCTCGGCAAAGTCTTCGAGCTGCTCTGCCGTGAGCGCAAATGTAAGAGCGGTATGGTGGGCGCCGCCAGCATAAATCCAAGCTTCCGTTGCTTCGCTCAAGGATGGCTGCGGCTTCCACAGTATCTTGGCAACCGGTAAATTCGGTGTGTCTTTTTCCGCTTCGACTGCATCCACTTTATTGATGACCATACGGAAACGGCCGCCAAGCTCGATGATGGAAACATTGATTGCCTCCCCTGCAATACCATCGAATACAATCCGCGCCGGGTCTTCCTTACCGCCGATCCCGAGCGGATGCACTTGGATGGATGGACGATCAGCGGCAACTGTGGGGCAAACCTCCAGCATATGGGATCCCAATATCAGTTCATTGCCCTCTTCCAAATGGTACGTATAGTCCTCCATGAAGGAGGTCTTTTCATTGTTCGCCATTGCTTTCAGCAAACGCACGAGTGCCGCCGTTCGCCAATCCCCTTCTCCGGCAAATCCATAGCCCTGTGCCATCAAATGCTGGACGGCAAGGCCGGGCAGCTGCTTCATCCCATGCAAATCTTCGAAGTTCGTGCTGAACGCCTGGTAGCCGCCGCGATCCAAGAACCGTTTCAATGACGCTTCTATCCGGGCTTGTTCCCGGATAGAAGCGAGCTTATCTTTTTCTGCCGGCAGATCATAGGCTTCTTTGTAAGCTTCCATGAGCTCCTCGACATCAGCATCCGATACCTCTTTCATCTCCGCTGCCAGATCACCTATCCCATAATAATCGACAGTCCAGCCAAATTTGATCTGTGCTTCGACCTTGTCGCCGTCCGTTACGGCTACCGTGCGCATATTATCTCCAAAACGAGCTACCTTGATCTGCTGACTTTCGTTGAAGCCGACAGCCGTCGTCATCCAGTCCGCCATACGCTTTTGCACATCCCGGCTGCCCCAATACCCGACAATCACCTTTCTCGCTTTATTGAGACGGGTTCCCATGAAACCAAACTCGCGATCGCCATGGGCAGCCTGGTTGAGGTTCATAAAGTCCATATCGATCGAATCCCACGGTACATCACGGTTGTATTGCGTATGCAGATGCAAAAGCGGTTTCTGAAGCGCCTTCAAACCGCCTATCCACATCTTTGCAGGAGAGAATGTATGCATCCAAGTGATCAAACCGGCACATTCCGGATCTGCATTCGCCTCCAGGCTGACCCGCTGGATATCGCTTGCATTGGTGAGCACCTCCTTGAAGATGATCGGAAATGGCAGCGTTCCTTGCGCATTCAGCTTATGGATGAGATCCTCAGAGTTCCCTTTCACCTGATCGAGTGTCTCTTCCCCGTATAAATGCTGACTTCCTGTCACGAACCAAAACACATATGGCTTTACTTGCAGCATGCTAGCTCCCCCTTATTACTGTAGTGTCAATTTTCTTTCAGACTGTGAACGGATTGCTTTCAGACGCTTCATTACGTCGTTATCCCCCCGGCCGAAATAGTCATGCAGCTTGTTGTATTCCTGATAAAGCAAATCATAGATCTCCACATTTTCCGGTATCGGCTGAATGACATCTTTCTTCACCCTGGCCATCCTATCGGCAGCTTCAAGGATGCTGTCATATCCGCCTGCTTCTGCTCCAGCTGCTACAGCACCGAACATCGCCGCGCCCACAGCCGGTGTTTGTACCGAATCCGAAATGTAGATCGGGCGGTTCGTCACGTCTGCAAAAATCTGCAAAAGCAATTTATTCTTCTGCGGCAGACCCCCGCATGCATAAAGCTCCTCCACCGCAACTCCGCTTTTATGGAAAGCATCGACAATTTTCCTCGTGCCGAACGCTGTGGCTTCCAGCAATGCACGGTACACTTCTTCCGGCTTAGTCGCCAGCGTCAGCCCAAGCACCAATCCGCTCAATTCCGTATCGACCAGTACCGAACGGTTGCCGTTCATCCAGTCAAGCGCCAATAAACCAGTCTCTCCAGGCCGATAAGCGCTCGCTCTCTCTTCCAGCCATTGATGAATATTCTTGCCGGCCGCTTCTGCTTGACGATGAACATAAGCCGGAACCTGCTCCTCCACGAACCAGCCAAAAATATCCCCAACGGCAGATTGCCCCGCTTCATAGCCGTAGTAGCCTTCAATGATGCCATCCTCGACCACTCCGCACATGCCTTCGACTGTCCGCTCTTCTGTCCCGAGCAGCATATGGCAAATGGATGTCCCCATTGCCATCACCATCTTGCCAGGCGTTACAACCCCCATTGCCGGAACCGCCGCATGGGCATCGACATTCCCCACTGCGATTGCAATACCTGGAGACAGATTCATGGCAGCCGCAAAGTCATCCTGCAGTTCACCAGCCTTCGTACCAAGCGGATAGACATCCCCCCGCAGTTTCGTGTCAGTCAAATCCCGCATGGCAGGATGCAGGCTGGCAAAGAAGTCGGCTGATGGATAGCCATCCTGCTTATGCCAAATCGCTTTATATCCAGCCGTACAGCTATTTCTTTTCAGTTCGCCTGTCAATTGGGATATCACCCAGTCGGTCGCTTCAATGAACTGATCAGCAGCTTCATAGATTTCCGGTGCTTCATTTACAATCTGCCAAATTTTCGGAACCATCCATTCCGAAGAAATTTTCCCGCCATAGCGAGCAAGGAAGGCCTCCCCCCGCTCTCCGGCAATTTCATTCAGCCTATTCGCTTCCTCCTGGGCAGCATGATGTTTCCAGAGCTTCACCCAGCTGTGCGGGTTATCACGGAAAGCTTTATCAAAGCACAATGGTTCCAGATTCACATCCACCGGTAAAATGGTACAAGCAGTAAAATCGATGCCCAAGCCAATGACATCAGCTGGATCTTCCTTGGCTGCCTGGATGACTGCCGGAACGGATCGACGCAGCACATCAAGATAATCCATCGGATGCTGCAGCGCCCACTCATATCCCAACGCCTTATCCAAATGCGGCAGCTTCACGTCCATGACACCATGCTGGTATTCCGTCACATGCTCAGCCATTTCCATCCCATCTCGCAGCCGGACGAGCACCGCTCTGCCGGACTTTGTTCCATAATCAATTCCAATCGCAAATTTATCCTTCCCCATGGAATCCCCTCCTAAGTCGTCTGGCCGTAGTATGCATCCGACCCGTGTTTTCGCAAATAATGCTTATCCAACAGCTGCTGATCCATATCCTCCACATGCTGATCCAGCTGATAGGAAAGATGCGCCATTTTCGCTACTTCTTCCAGCACAACAGTGTTATGTACCGCTTCGGCCGGTGTCTTACCCCAGTTGAATGGCGCGTGCTTGTGGACGAGCACACTCGGTACTTGGTTCGGATCCAGTCCTTTTTCCCTAAAGGTCTCAACGATGACATTTCCTGTCTCCAGCTCATAGTCCCGTTGAATCTCTTGTCCGGTCATCGGGCGGGTGCAGGGGATGGTTCCATAGAAGTAGTCCGCATGAGTCGTTCCGAGCGCAGGTACTCCTTTACCTGCTTGTGCAAAGGCTGTGGCCCAAGTGGAATGCGTGTGGACAATCCCTCCAATTTCCTCAAAATGTTTATATAACAACAAATGTGTAGCTGTGTCTGATGATGGCTTCAAGTCACCTTCCACCACTTCCCCATCCAAGTTGACAACCACCATATCCTTTACCGTCAGATTCTCATACGCCACTCCGCCAGGCTTGATCACCACCAATCCGGCACCCTTTTTTGATACCGCTTACATTTCTCGCGTAAAAGTCACAAGCTGGTATTTTGGAAGATCCAGATTCGCTTGCAGCACCTGTTCTTTCAATTCCTCCAGCATCAGGCTCACCTCTTCTTGTACGTATATTTAATTGCTTATTGTGATAATACATTAATTCGTACGTACATTCAATCAATTTCCATCAACATAAACGTACAAGTTCATGATTCAGCATAAAAAGAAGACACTTCCATGGAAATGTCTTCTTAGTGTGATTTTTTTCTTTTAATCGGTGCTGGCTTCGTATCAGCCGGGATCAATGACCTATACGTTTCTCCGCCAAGATTAGCCTCGTGTTCCGCTTTTATTCCTTCGAGCATCTCGGGCTTATCCAATAATTCCATGGCGGCTGCAGCCAGTACTTTGCTGGTGAACAGCATGCCTTTATGAGCAATCGATGATTTTCCTTGGGTGACAAGCTGCCAGCTATGGAATGGCGTAGCAAATGCGCAGGTTGTGACATAGATTTGCCCAACAGGGACAAGCCAGCTGACATCGCCGACGTCTGTGGATCCTTTAAAGAAGCCTGGTTCTGCCGGGAAATCCAGAACACCTTGCGCAATAACCTTATTATCATTTTTCTCTATCATTGCTTTTTCTTCTGTACTGAATGTTTGCTGCACCTCTTTGGCAAACGTGTATTCCTCTTCCGTATAGCTGGGTGCTTCGGTCGCTTCCAGATGCTTTTGTATCAGCTTTCCTAATGTCGCATTCGGGATCAAGTCAGCTGACGAAGCATCGAATTGGATCTTCAATTCGGTACCTGTCATCAGGGCTGCCCCTTTGGCAATATCTTTCACCCGCTCCAGGATCGCTTCGACCTGACTGATTTTCGGGGCACGGATCTTATAAAGAACCTCTGCATTCGGCTGGACGACATTCGGGCTCATACCGCCAGCGTCAGTTATCGCATAATGCAGCTGCCCCTCCGGGATGATATGCTCCCGCAGGAAATTAGCTCCGATGTTCATCAGCTCGACCGCATCCAGTGCGCTTCTGCCGAGGTGCGGGCTGAAGGCGGCATGACTGCTTGTACCAGCAAAACGGAAATACACCTGACATGTCGCAAGCATCCTTGCATGGTAGACCCGGTTTTCGTCCCAAGGATGCCATGTCAGCGCTATATCCACATCGTCAAACAGGCCGGCTCGGGCCATGAAGGCTTTTCCGCCTCCCCCTTCTTCTGCTGGACACCCATAATACCGCACTGTTCCCTGCAACCCAGTCTCCTCCAGCAGCTCCTTCACCGCAATAGCCGCTCCCATTGCACCAGTTCCCAGCAGATTATGCCCGCAGCCATGTCCGTTTCCTCCTTCCGCAATCGGATCCTTTGCTGCGGTGCCTGCCTGCTGGCTCAAACCAGACAATGCATCGTACTCCCCCAGGAATGCAATGACCGGATATCCGCTTCCGAAGCCACCCACAAATGCCGTCCCGATGCCTCCTGCTTGCCGCTGCACCTCAAAACCTTCCGCTTCCAAAGTAACTGCCTGTATTTCAGCAGATTGAATCTCTTCGTATCTCGTTTCCGCAAAGTCCCATATACGGTCACTGACAGAAATCAGTTTGCTGCTTTTACCTTCCAGGATTTCCGATATTCTTTCGTAGACATTCTGGCTTGTTTGCAAATTAGTTTCCTCCCGATAGTAGAGTTCACTCTTATTATAGCATTAATGGTCTGAAAATTACGAATACGGTATCAATACGAAAGGGCTCAGACTGATGCCTGAGCCTAACTCAATTTATTGATGGGGGCTCTGCTGCTTCATCGCTTTACTTTGAAACAGGAAGCAGTTCACTACACAACGCCAAAAACTCACTTGCCATTATCTTGATTGTTTCACTCGATAGCATCTGATCCTCCGCATGTGCAAGAAGGAGCGAAAATGGCAGCAGTTCTCCTGTAGCTTCTCTCTGGATAAAGGAAACATGCACTTTATGAATCTGGTTATATGCTTTATCTCCTGATGCCATTGCAGATTTCGCTCCCTCGAAATCTCTTTCCCTTGCCAAGCGCATGGCCTCTACGTAATGACTTCGAGCGTCTCCAGCATGCGCTATGATCTGGAAAGCTGCCTGCTGCATTTCTTCTAACGTCTCTTTCACCGGAGCACCTCCCTATTGTCGCTGACTTGCCAGCTGCAGCGCTTTTTCCAATAATTTTTCCCCATCAGCGGTGCCATACAGCCTTACATCCATTACATCGACAGGGATTCCATATGGCTTTGCCCGCTTTTCTGTTGCTCGCTTTGCAAATCGAACCTGAGGACCTAGCATGATGACAACCACTTCTTCATGATGAGCTAGTAATTCTTCCTCTATTGCTCCTTCCGGTATGGCATAAATATAGTATTCGTCTTCTAATGCTTCCGCCGCTTTTTTCATTTTGGACACAACCATCGATGTTGACATACCTGCTGAGCAAGCCAATAGAATTCGCTTCATGCTATTTCCTCCTATTATTTGTATTCCTCTTCTATAATGTTCAACGACCTCGACTGAATGACTTGCTGATACCAGTATGCTGATTTCTTAAGCCTGCGCTGTCGATTTTTCTCCAAATCTATCTCGACCAAGCCATATCTGTTTTTAAACGCATTCATCGGAGATACATTGTCTGTAAATGCCCAAAGCATATATCCATGGCAATTCGATCCGTCCTTGGTGACACGAAGCGCCTCTTCCAGATGGTCACGAATGAATGCAATTCGGTAGTCATCCTCTATTCTGCCGTCGTATCCTCGAAAGCGCTGCTCATTTTCTACTCCCATCCCGTTTTCAGCAATAAACCACGGGACGTTTCCATATTCTTCTTTGATTCGTATCCCCATATCGTAAATAATAGACGGATAAATCTCCCATCCTCGGTAAGGGTTCATTTCGCGTCCCGGCAAAACGAACTTGTCATAATAATAGGACGGGTGGAAGGGTGTTTCCTCACGCCACTGATATGCCGGTGTCTTCACCCGATGGGGGTAATACAAATTCAACCCGACTATGTCCACCGTATGCTGCTTGATCACAGCTAAGTCCGCGTCTTCTGCTTCAAACATGATATTATGCTTCTTCAGCAGCTGCACTAATTCCTCCGGATATGTTCCTTTCAAACTAGGATCCAAGAATACACGATTATAAAAAAGATCATAGATTTCTGCCGCTTGCTTATCATGTGATGCCGAACTTCTCGGATAGGTTACTTCTGGATTCAGGATGATTCCGATTCTGCTGTCATCCCGTTCATTGATTGGCAAAGAACGAAATAATGCAACGACTTTTGCTGAAGCTAAAGCCTTGTGATAATTCCACTGCATCCACTTCTTGGTGTTTTGTTCATAAGGGTAGCGAATGGCATCCAAGTAAACCCGTGTTTGAGGGACGATCGGCTCGTTGAAGGTGAACCACAAATCCACCTTCCCTCCAAATCGTTCCAGTGCACGCTGTGCGTACAGGACAAACAGGTTCACCACTTCATAGGAACTCCATCCGTCATATTTATCCAATAAGTAAGCCGGGACTTCATAATGCTCCAGGCAGATCATTGGTTTGATTCCTTGGTTCCGTAGCTCGTCAATCATGCTTTCCACATAAGCCGCATACCTTTCATCAACTATCCCTTCCTCATAATCGACAAGAAACCGGGACCAATTGATGGAAGTACGATAATGTGTCAGTCCGATTTCCTTCATATACCCGATATCTTCCCGATAACGATTATAAAAATCCGTCGCTACAGCAGGGCCATAGCCATTATGCCAAACATGCCGGTTTTGTTTGTACCATACATCCAAGTAGCTATCCTGGCCTTCTTTCTTTCCGCTCCATCCCTCCGTCTGCCAGGCTGATGCTGCTGCACCCAATATAAAGTGGTCTGGTATTTGCATCTGCTGTGTCATCCAATTACCTCTCCTTTTCATACTGTAAGCTGTCTGATAGATGTTCGTATAACTTACTACACTACCTTCGTACCAGTTTCATCCGTGGAACCTTCGTCTAATCTTCGTGTACGGTTGGCAATGAAAATGAAAGGCAAGTAAATCAGAATGGCAGCGGCAATACATATCAATTGTGTGATGACAGCTCCCCAGCTTCCTCCTGTGGACAACCATGCATTGATAATAGGCGGTGTTGTCCATGGAACCATGACAACAGCCTTGTCTGCAAATCCGATAACAGTTGCGATATATCCAATCGTTCCCGTGATAAGCGGCGTGATGATGAATGGAATTGCTAAAATCGGATTCAGCATGACCGGTACACCAAAAATGACCGGTTCATTGATATTGAATACACCTGGTCCTGCTGATAGCTTTGCGATGCTGCGCATCTCCTGCTTTTTCCCCGCAATGAATATCGCTGCCAAAAGCCCGATTGTGACACCGGATCCTCCGATGTTCATGTACACATCCCAAAAAGGCATCGTGATAATATTCGGAATCTCTTCACCAGCTGCGTACGCGTTCATATTGACGGTGATTGACCCTAGTAAAAGCGGCTCGCGGATAGGCTTGATCATCTGGTTTCCATGGATACCGATGACCCAGAAAAATTGAGCAACGAACATTAAAAGTAAGATACCCGGCAAACCTTGAATGGCCGATTCCAGAGGACGCTGAATCACATTATACACCGCTTCATGTAAATATATTCCAGTTGTACGATGGAATGCGAACCCGAAGCTGGCAATGATCGTCACCGTGATGATCGATGGAAATAAAGAAGCAAATGATGTCGTTACATTCGAAGGAACACTTTCCGGCATTTTTATAGTAAGTTTATCCATTTTAGAAAACCACGTGAACAACTCTACTGATACGAGTGCGATGATCATTCCAAGGAATAGACTTTTCGGGTCCGAAAACTCCCTTGCCAATACATTGGCCACTTCCTGCAAGGAACCATCCACCTCCAGGAATACCGTGGTCGGGATAACAGAGATATACGATATCAAGGCCATCAAACCCGGGAACAGCGACTTGAGCCCGTTGATACGGCCAAGTTCAATCCCGATCAGCACCACTGCTGCAATGGTGATGAAGTTCAATGTCGCATAATTTATCGCGCTCATGATCCCCTGCAGCTCAGCTAGGAATGAAAACATACCGAATGCTGCCAAACCTGTTTCCGGGTCCAGGATCATATTCTCGACCAGGACTGCAAATGCTCCTACGATGATGACCGGCATCAAGGTTACGAATGATTGCTTAATTGCCTTGATATGTTTCTGATTGGATATGGTATAAGCTACACTTTCCAAGGCACCTGTGAATTTATCCATTTTCTTGCCCATCTGACTCTCCCCCTTCGCTTATACCAGAGTCTATTATAAAAGCGCTTACATTTACATACATTGTTTTTCCTCTTTCATAGGAAAAAGGCTGTACAATCAGTTTAACAGGGGGAAGCAGGCCTCTAAATCCTGCGCTTGAATAAGCTCTTTCACTTTTTGTCTATCCTCGATAAAAGCAACCATACTTTCGTAAAGCTCCTGCAAATCACCATTATATTGTTTTGGTATACAAAAAAGGAATATGACCTGCACAGCATTTCCTCCCCAATCAATGGGCTGCTGTAATGTACAGCAAAGCACAACTGGTTCGTCCATGACTGGATAAATAGGGTGCGGCACTGCAACATGGTTTTCCTGAAATGTCGGGGCCATTTCTTCCCTTTCCTTTATGAGTGCCAGAAGGTTGGCTGGGACATCAAAGCGCTTCTCCATTTGCTCAACCAGGAACTGCAATACATCATCCCTATTGGTGCAGGATAGCTGTAAAAAGATATGATCTGGCGGGATATAGGCTGACAATGTCTGCTTTCTATCGGCGATTATCTGTTCAATCTGACCTACATCAGACTCCCGGAGCAGTGTATGGACATTAACAACAGGTGCAGACAGGGAACCTGGCAGAGGCACTGTAGAGACAATGAGATCAATATCTTCAAGTGACCGTGTTTGCAATTCTGCAGCACTGCATATCCCTGCAATATCCATTCTGCCATTAAATCGCGCTTGCAGTTTATAATACAACAGCTGCGAACTGGCTATCCCCGTCGCACATACAACCAAAGCCTGCTTCTTCACTCGCTGACTTTCCTGCCTTTCCATCGCAGCTCCTACATGTAAGGCCAAGTAGCCTAATTCATCCTCATTGATTGCCGCATCCGTCAGTTCCTGCAGCTTTTTCCCCATCAATACGCTGGCATCGAATGCTTTTGGATATGATTGCTTAATCTCAGAAAGCATCGGGTTCCGAATCGTTAGTCCATATTTGAAGCGATTTAATGCTGGCCTTAGATGCAGGGCAAGGCCACTGAGAAGCTTTTTATCTGCAGAGAGGGAAAGCTGCATATGCTCGTCTGCTACACGAAGCAGTGCTGCTGAAATCTCTATGATATTGGGATCCACTATCTTTTCAAAGTCCTTCATGCCATTTTCTTCATAGGAAACTGATTTAGCTCCCAGTAAATGCATAGTCATGTACACAATTTCATCTTGAGGAAGTTTTACTCCCAATATATTTTCCAAGCTTTTTGCTAGCTTTTCAGCAACTTGATATTCCTTCAGTCGGGAAAGATTTTCTTTATCTGATGGTGATATATCCGCTACCAAACCTGCATCCATCCGTTCACTGGCAATCCAAATATGGATGACAAGATTTTCGATGCCGATCTCCGTTACCAACGCACCTTCTTCCTCGAGCACTGAAACGACCAATTGCCGCAGCTGTTGATACAATTGCCCCTTCAGCCCCGGTACAATTGAATCTGCTTCAAGATAGGAACGATACACATTTCGCAGCTGTCTCTCAGATCCAATAATACGAATCCCATATCTTGGCTTGGTGATAACCTTAAGCCCCCTGGATTCCAATTCTTTTTTAAGCACTCTCAGATCGTTTTTAATAGTGGATTCGCTGACATATAATGTATCTGCAGCATCCACCAATTTCAGGAAAGTTTTTCTTTTTAAAAGCAAGAGTGCTAATTTTGACAAACGATCTGATTGATCCTCCAGCTCTAATGCCTGCATTTTCATCCTTTTATATGCCTCTGGATCTTCCACAGTCAGCTTATAGCCCTTACCTCTTTTCGAATCGATGGACGCTCCGAAAGCTGGTAACGTACTGGTAAGCACACGTATATCAGCCCTTACTGTCCTCGCTGTAACGCCTAGCATGCCTGCAATCCGTTTACCGGTATTTCTGTCGCCATGCTCGAGCAACTCAAGAATTTCAATCTGTCTTTTTGACAGCAAATTCTATCACCTCTTTCAATGGACATTATTATCCAGCTCAGACTTTCTGTCAGATAGTTTACTATTAATGATTGCTAATAACATCAGCAACACGGCTTGCTTCCCGATCCGTGTATCGGTGACTAATTTTTCATTATGGCACCTGCTTATATTGATTTTTAGACTTCCCGGCTAAGAAACATGATCCTTTCGATTTCCTGGAATCCGTTTCGTTTATAAAAGGTCTCGGCAGGTAACCCCCGGTCTGTCAGCAAGGTTATCGTCTTGGTGTCGGTTGTCTGAAGCAGATAGTCCAATAATGCCTTCCCGATGCCTTTATCCTGCTGATCAGCCCGTACACACATCTCGTTGATAAAGAATTCATCACCAGACCACCACTTCCTTTTCGCTCCAAAGATAAAGCCGATGACTTCCTTCCCTTCAATAGCCACAATACCCGTAAAGCCTGGCGTTTGATAAAAATCCATCAAATAAGCACTTGCAGTTTCCGCTGTCCAGGCTTCATTCCACGGGGCTTCCTTAAAGACCATGGCAAATGTATCGCTGCATGATTCCAAATCCTCTTCCTTACAAATGCGTATCTCCATGATATCCCTCCTCATAGCTTCTTCGTCTTCATCATGGAAGCTGTCTCATATCCCAGCCGTTTGTATAAATGCTGCGCAGCTTCATTAGCCGCAAATACGTTCAATGCCAGATTGCCGATGCCTTCATGCTTTGCCGCCTCTTCCATATGTGTCAGTGCTGCACTGGCGTAGCCCATTTTACGGAATGCTTCCTCTATGTAGATATGGTAAATGAATATCCTGTCCCTTTCCTTTTGGGTGTTATACCAGATAACACCGACATTCGCTTCCTTTTCGGCACAGAAAATATACCCAATATATTGATCCTTCTTTCTATTTTCTTCCGCTAATAAAGTATGCAGCTGCGTTTTTGCATCATGAAGAGCTGCTTCTTTCGGAACACCCGTATTGCTGGATACATTTTCAGCATAGCTGGGAATCATGAATTCCATATAACGCTGCACTTGTTCCGTATTCATCTCTTTGAACATGATCGACATGTAGGTTCTCCTCATTTTTACAATTTTTTCTTTTCATATTACAGGAATGGGCTGCAGAAGAGAACCTGTACCCTGCTTTAAAAATGGCCATTCCCGCTTAGAAATGACCTGAAGAATGATATAAAACCTATTATTCTGCCGAAAACAAATGTTTCAAATACCCTTCCCGATTTTGCAGAAACCCTTTCGTGATCTGATAATGCTCCGTCTCTTCATAGTCAATCGATTGTATACCTTCCTCACTGAAATGAAGGATTTCCGCTCCAGGATAGCCGAGCAGGATTGGTGAATGTGTCGCAATGATGAATTGCACTTCCCCTGATTTCTCCAGGTCATGGATGATGCGCAGAAATGTCAGCTGCCGCTGCGGAGACAATGCTGCCTCCGGCTCATCAAGCAAATATATGGCTTTGCCGCCGAAACGATTTTGAAATAAGGAAAGAAACGCTTCACCATGGGATTGATGGTGCAGCGACTTGCCTCCATAGGCATCCCAAGACCCTATCTCATCAATATGAGAAGCAAAATGATAGAATGATTCAGCCCGCAAAAAGAAGCCATTCGTGACCTTCGGCAGCCAGGACAGTCGGATATCATCCGCCAGGGCCGCTTCGGAAGCGTCCACTTCATATATATTATTCCGTCCTCCCCCAGCAGTATTGAATCCGCATATATCGGCTATCGCCTCCATCAATGTCGATTTCCCGCTCCCATTCTCCCCGACGAAGAAAGTCACGGGCTTTGCCAATTCCAGTTCATCGAGCTGCTGGATCGCCGGTATGGAATAAGGATAGGCATGCGGGTGGTGTTTGCCGTCACGCAACAGCTTCACTCTTTTTAAAAACAAAGTACACAGCTCCTTTGTCCAGTATCTTTTTATCTGGTAAAACAAACAAAATGAATAAGCAAGAAGCACATGCAGTATATCATTAATGCGAAGTCATTAATCTCCGTGCATCCCCAATAATTTCTTATCTGATTACTATGATAGGATAATTCTACATCTTCTTATTCTAAGGCGTACATAGCCGATTGCACATCGCCCAGACATCTTTCAAAACCTTACGACTAACGATATTCCACTTTTTTCTTCATTCTCCTGCGTCTCTCGGATCACCTGCTTCGCGCCGTAACTTGCCTAAGATGAATCCAGGCAATGATGGCGGACATATAATCGGGATATTCACATTAAATGAAATAAGGCTGCTGCGCCCCGAATGAATCCGGCAGCACGGCAGCCTTCACTGTCCCTTGAATTGGACAAGCTTCACATAATCCGCAGAAACTCGTCAAATATCCGTCACCTGGTTCTCTTATGAATATACAGTCGGAGTTGGATATTCCCCTGTCAGCACCCAGTTCCCTATGTTTTTCCGTTTATATTCGATGGGATTGTGAAGGGAATGGGTACGGACATTCCGCCAAAAGCGGTCAAAGTTATTTTTTCTCGTAGCGGAACGTGCTCCCATCACCTGAAAAATACCGCTTGTGACATCCAGGGCGACTTTGGTCCCAAAAGCATTTGCCGCTCCCGTCAAAAGGGCAGTTTCCCCTCGTTCCTCTTCCGTGAGGGAACGATCTTGCGCCCAAGCTTCATCCACCTTTCTCCCTGCTTTTTCCACCAATTGAACTGCTGCTTGAATATCAATCCAAAAATCCCCGTAACTGCGTTGGATGAATGGATCATCAATTGCTTTTTCATAGTCTGTCAGATACCAAGGCCGTGATTTATTAATCGTATATTCCTTCGCTTCCTCCAATGCTCCCTCCGCTGAACCCACGAAAACATTCGCTAAAACGATTTGCGATAAAATGGCATCGAAAGTAGCTAAAGGTGTTCCCTTGGATTCTGTGAAATCAATAACTTCATCAGCTTCCACGACAACATTTTCAAATGTTACCGATCCGCTATCCGTTTGCCTTTGTCCCATTCCATCCCAATCATCATTGATCGTGATGCCTGTCCTTGAAGTCGGGATGATCCCAAGATATAAGGTTGTTTTTTCAGCATCATCGTACCATGTGATGGCTAGACGGTCAGAGTCCCTGGCCCCTGTGCTGAATGTGTTATGCCCATTCACCATATATTTGTCTCCCTGTCTTTTTCCGATCAGGCTCGGTTCAATCGGATTGGATGAGTTTCCCCAGAACCAGTTGTTTTTTGCTGATTGCGTATAGAAATGCTCTTTCTGTTTCGCATTACCCGCGATATGCGGCAAAACCGTTTGAAAGGCATGGTAGCCATATAGATGGCCAAGCGCTGCATCCGCTTTCGCTAATTCCCGGACAATTCGAAGGACAAGTGACCAAGGCTGCCCATTACCGCCATATTCTTTCGGAATATGGATATTCAATAGTCCGCTTTCCCGTAAAGCATCCCGCTGATTCTTGGCTGTGCCCCCAGCTTTATCACGCTCTGCTGCGTCCTTTGCAAACTCTTGGGCAAGCAATGCTGCCGTTTCCAAATATCTTGCTGATTCATTCACAGTGATTGTTTCCATTTCCATCTCCCTCTCCATCCAAATTTATTCACTGCATGAAAAAAACCTCTTCTAAAATAAGAAGAGGTTAAAAAACCGATCCATGATACTCCCCTTATCTCTCAAGCATACGCTTGCTGGATTTGGCACAGTGCTTTAAAAAGTCTGCTGCCGAGGCATCACAGGGCCAGTCCCTCCACCTCTCTTGATAAGTTTATTAATTTGTTACTTGAAATATAAATTATGCAAATACCAAAGTCAATACATTCAGAAAATTTTAATTCATTTTCGTGATATGAACTCCTCCTTCCTTTATGACAAAGCTTTATTGCTCCCTGCTTATAACTAGGTCTAAAATCCATCGGTCCGATGCATTATTGATTGTTGTCCATTTGGTCCTAAATGCATATGCAGACCTGTGTCATAGCGGAAAAATCCTTGCAAATAAAATAAATATCCACATAGAATACTAAAGTGCATGCAAAACCTGTTTATCAAAAACCGATTGAGGAAATGGATAAGTAGGCAGCTTTTGCTCCAATAGTCACATGACAATCCCTTCCAATTGCGTTACTATAATATTCGTGCACAGAAAAAGACCGATCGGTGCTGCCAACACCAATCGGTCCGTCCAGTAATAGCATGATTCCCCTAGGGGATCTGCGCGAAAAGAGGTAAACGAACCACCCTTCTCGAGCTGCCAACTCAAGGGTGGTTATTTTTTCTGGTTCTTATCTGACAAGATCGCAACAATCAACGTTCCAAAGCCGATCATCAACGTCAACGCCTCTGCCACCGTCATCCGCTACACCACCCTCCATAAAGGAAAGAGTAATGCGCAAACCACCCTTGAGTCACCTATGCTATTGTCCTACCATTATATCAAAGGTTCAAAAAAGCCCATATATAACGAAAGTCCATTTTTTACCAAGGACGGCGTTACTATAGTACCTGCCAAAATGTCATCCGAACAAAGAAAAAGACCGCACGTATCTCCCCCCCGTATCTCGAACCATAAGTCGGCCCCATTGAATGAACTTTTGACGAATTGAACCCAATAATGATCATGACTGCACTTTTGAAAATAAACAGCTTTTTTCATTCCCATTTATAAAATGAAACTTTTATACAGTCTGTTTCTTATATTAGTAAATTGATAAAAAGGAGCGAGGAGTTCATGATCATTTATGCATTGCTGGCTGTCGTTTTGGTTATCGGGTTCCTAGTTGGATTTAATCATGCAGAGTTCAAAAAAGCAGAAAAGGCTTTTCCCCCGCAAGGCAAATTCGTAACAGTGGACGGCCATACACTTCATTACATATCAGCAGGTACGGGGCAGCCTGTTGTGTTCCTTCATGGAGGCATGCTTTCGAGCAGGGATTTCGCAGCTGCTGTTCAATTGGCGGCTGCGCAGGGCTTCCATGCAATTGCTTTCGACAGACCGGGCTATGGTTACAGCAGCAGATCGACTGCCGGCAAAACGACTCCGGACTCCCAGGCCGTACTTCTCCATCATGCATTAAAGAAAATCGGTGTGGAGCAGCCAATCATTTTAGTCGGACATTCCTGGAGCGGGACCATGACACTTTCCTATGCACTGCAATTTCCATCCCTGGCTGCCGGACTGATCATCGCAGGAGGTGCCATGTATAAGGAGGGCTATCCTGCAGAACATGGCGATATACTATCCAAAATTGTCACCACCCCCGTGCTGGGAAGCACCCTGCTTCGTACCCTCTTGAAAACGCCTTTAGCAAAAAGAATGGCAAATACTATGGTCAAGCAGACCTTCGCTCCCGAATCAGTCCCCGCCGGCTACACCGAAGCCACCTATGCATTGGGATTCCGTCCGCGGCACTTCCGAGCGAATCGGGAAGATGTCCTCGCTTTTCCCGGAGCATCGAAAAAACTCAGTGGACGGTATAAGGAAATAACGGTACCTGTTGTAATCATCGTCGGGGAACAGGACCCTTTCGGTACGATTGTACAGGCGGAGAGACTAAAGAAAGACATCCCTCATTCTTTATTGAAGCGTATCCCGGATATAGGCCATATGATTCCGGAGCTTCATCCAGAAGTCATAGTCGAAAGTATAAGGAGCCTGCCTGATGATTCCCTACCAAAAATGTCCTTCTAGAAACATCCGAACTTAAGCTCCATCCTTTATATAGGATCGTTTTCTTTTTGGGTGTTCCCCCATTTTGCCGTATTTCAGGCAAACCAGTATAATTTAAGCAGGAACTCCTATAATCGAGGTGGTCATCATGAACTTTAATCCAGTTACCAACAAACGTCTATACATACAAATTTACGAACAGATCGTCGAGCAAATGAAATCAGGTGCTTTCAAGATCGGCGACAAGCTTCCGTCGGAGCGGGAGCTTTGCGAACAATTCGGGGTCAGCCGGGCACCGGTCCGTCAGGCATTGAGCGCGCTTGAAATGAACGGGTTCACCTTCTCCAGACAAGGGGAAGGGGTCTACATCAAGTCATTGCCGGCCGATGAAGTGCTGTCGCCTGCCTTCCTTAAAAATGTCTCTCCTGAGGATATTGTAGAAGCTCGGATGAATATTGAACCGCTCATCGTACGATTTGCTGCCTTGCGTGCGACAAAGGAAGATTTGGCAGAGCTGAATGAAACAATCCAGCAAATGGAACAGGAAACGAATGAAGGGGTATATGTACCGGAAACGGATGAGAAGCTGCATAACGGTATCGCGAAGGCATCCCATAATGATTTGTTCATTCAATTCATGGCCACGATCAGCAATGCGATGAAGCAGCAGCAGATGTGGACCTTCATCAGGGATCGGACAGTGACAAGACCTGACTTTCGCAGCGTGAACTTCCATGAGCATAAGAATTTGATCGAAGCGATCGAAGATCATGACGAGGAAAAAGCAGAGTCCTTGATGAAGCTGCACATGGATAATCTATATGAACGCTATTGGAAAGCATAAAAGGAGTCAGCATCTGCTGACTCCTTTTATGCTTCATTCAGCTGCAGTACCATCTTCCCGGCATTCCGGGCATACTCCATACAATACACGGCCGCCTTCCGGACTGACTGTGACATCGATCACATCTTCGCAATCCTGACAAATAATCGTTTGCTTCGAATTCAATTTCTCTTCCATTTTCTTCGCCTCCGATTGATTTTTTGGCCATGCCGCCATCAGCTTGATTTACCCAACTTCTTTTCTGCCATCCGGGACACTGCTTTTCCGGACTGCTTTACTAGGAATATTATGATGATGGAGCTCAGAATCATGCTAATACCAAGAAAAACCATACTCATCGTGAAGGAGCCCGTCGCATCACGGATATACCCAACAGCATACGGTCCAAAGAATCCACCAAGGTTCCCGATGCTATTGATCAAGGCAATCGCGCCTGCAGCTGCAGATTCTGTCAGGAAGGAAGGCGGGATCGCCCAAAACGGTGAATAAGCTCCAAAGGCTCCGCACAATGCGATTGTCAGCAACACAAAGGACAGGATGATGTTACTTTCAGCAACGTAACTGCTCGCGATCATCGCTACGGCGCTAGTCGTCAAGCAAGCTGCCACATGCCAGCGTCTTTCGTTCTTTTTATCCGAATGATTCCCTACCAGGATCATTGCGACCATCGCAATGGCATACATCAAGCCGAGCAGCCAGCCCAGACCCTGTGTACTCATGGACAATGACTCAGCCATTGTTTCCGTTACGGTCGGCAGGAACATATTGATGCCATAGTAGCCAAACATCCAGCAGAAGTAGCCCGCTGATAAAATCAGGACATCACGATCTTTAAGTGCCTGCGCGAACGTATAGTGCTTTACCTGCTGCTTTGCCTCCTTTTCTTTTTGTGTAACATGAAGCAGCCAGTTCTTCTCTTCCTCGGTTAGCCATTTCACGTCCTCCAGACGATCATCCAGATAGAAGAAACAGATGATACCGAGGATCATAGCTGGAACCGCTTCCAAAATAAACAACCACTGCCAGCCTGAAAGATTAAACCATTCGATCTGCATCAGGAACGTCGATAATGGCGCCCCGACCGCATTGGCTCCGGGAATGGCCAGCATGAATGCTGCAATGGCCTTCGCATGGTGCTTTGACTGGAAGAAACCGCTCAAATAATAGACCATGCATGGATAGAAGCTTGCTTCGGCTACCCCCAATAGGAACCGAGCCGTATAGAATTGCCATGGTTCCGTCACGAATGCCATCAGGATCGCGATGATCGCCCACGAAACCATGATTCGGCTGATCCAGCGCCGGGCCCCGATCCTGGTCATGATGGCACTTCCAGGTACCTCCAGCAAGAAGTAACCTAAGAAGAATATACCCGCTCCGAGACCAAATACAGCATTGGAAAAGCCAAGATCTTCATTCATCTGTAAAGCGGCAAAACTGATATTCACACGATCCAGGATCGAGATGAAGAAACAAAGAAACAGAAATGGTATCAGACGTAATGTCACTTTCCGGGTGGTGGATTTCTCCAGCATGTGCTGCTCCAAGATCATTCCTCCATTCATTCAGATGACGGGCGGGCAAGCATCCCGCCCTCGTTGCTTAGTCCATATGCGAGCCACCGTTGATATCGATTTCTTCCCCGGTTATATACGAGGATTCTTCCGAGGCGAGGAATGCGACAGCAGAGGCGATTTCTTTCGTCTCCCCCGGTCTGCCCAGCGGGATACCAGAAATGACCTGGAGTGCATCTTCCTGCGGGAGCGACTTCCAAATATCCGTATTCACCAATCCCGGCGCAACACAATTGACGGTAATGCCATCCAAACCTACTTCCCGTGCCAAGTTTTTGGAGAAGCCAAGCACTGCCGCTTTGGATGCGGAATAATGCGCTCCGCCGAATACACCCCCGCCTCGTTTGGCAGACACGGAAGAAAGGCTGATGATGCGTCCGTATTTTTGCTTACGCATTGGCTCCAATACCGCTTGTGTGCATAAGAACAAGCCAAACATATTGACGTTGAATATTTTGGTGATATCGGTCAGCGTCATTTCTTCCACTGTCACCTTCTGGGAAATCCCGGCATTGTTGACGAGAATATCAATCCGGCCGAAGTCTTCAAGCGTTTTTTCCACCATGGCATCGACTGAAGCTTTATCCGTCACATTGACTTCCACTCCAAGTGCTGTTCCGCCAGCTTCTGTGACGACAGCCACCGTCTCCTCGATGCCTTCTTTATTCAAGTCGGCGATGACCACCTTTGCCCCTTGCTTGGCAAGTGTCAATGCGATAGTCCTGCCGATTCCTTTTGCAGATCCACTGCCTGTAACGATTGCGACTCTTTCATCTAATTTGAACATGTTCTCCCGACCCCTATGCTATTAATTTGTCAATAATTCAGTTGCTGTTGCAACAATGTTTTCGACCGTGATGCCATTGATTTCAAGGAGCTTCCCGTATGGTGCGGATTCACCGAATCTATCCTGCACACCGATTCGCGCAAGACGCCCTTTCCCTTCTTCGGCAATGACTTCCGCCACTGCACTTCCCAGACCATTGAGGATATTATGATCTTCCACTGTAATGATTTTTCCGACGCCGATGCATTCCTTCACAGCTTCCGTGTCAAGCGGCTTGATTGTATGCATGTCGAGTAATTTGACCGATACACCCTTCTCTTCCAGCTGCTCTGCAGCACTCATCGCTATATGAACGGTATCACCATTGGCGATGATGGCAATATCATCTCCATCACGCAGCTGCTTTGCTTTACCGATTTCGAATGTTTCGTTTTCGTCATAAATCATCGGGACTGCATCACGTGTAAACCGCAAGTAAACCGGACCATACATCGCAGCTGCTTCGGCAATCAATTTGCGGGTGGAATGGTAATCCGCTCCCATGATCACCGTCATATTCGGGAAGGAACGCATCACCCCCATATCCTCGATCGCTTGGTGGCTGCCGCCATCATTACCAGGTGTCAAACCGCCATGGGAGCAGGCTATTTTCACATTCAGGTTCGGATAACATACCTCCTGACGGATCTGCTCAGCCATACGCAGCGACCCGAATACCGCATACGTACTGATGAACGGAATCTTCCCTGTCGTTGCAAGACCAGCAGCGATACCCGCACCGTTTTGCTCGGCAATCCCGACATTGATATGCTGCATCGGGTATGCGGCAATGAAATTATCTGTCTTACAGGACTTTCCGATATCGATATCCACCACATAAATATCTTCATTCTCTTCACCCAAGCGGACAATCTCGTCTCCGAACGCTGCCCTGGTAGCCTTTTTCTCGACTGCTTTCTTGGTTGCACTCATACCGGCAAGCCTCCTTCCAGTTCCTTGATCGCCAACTCGAATTCTTCTTTATTCGGTGCTGTACCATGCCACGCAGCTTGATCCTCCATGTAGGAGACACCCTTTCCTTTTACCGTATCGCACACGATACACTTCGGCTTTCCGTTCTTATGTTTCGCAAAGGTATCCAATGTTTCCACGATCTGCTCCATGCTGTGCCCGTCGATACGTGTCGTATCAAAGCCGAATGCGTCGAATTTCTTCTCCAAATCAAGCAGCGGCATGACATCTTCACAGAAACCATCGATCTGCAGGCGGTTGTTATCAACGAAAACGATCAAGTTATCCAGCTTATATTTGACAGCGGCTTGAATCGCTTCCCAAATCTGACCTTCCTGGCATTCCCCGTCCCCGACCATGGCGAATACGCGATAATCCTTTTCATCACGCTGACCCGCAATCGCCATGCCGACAGCACAGGAGAGACCTTGCCCTAACGACCCCGTCGATATATCAATCCCCGGACATTTCTTCATATCCGGATGACCCTGGAATGGCGAGCCGTACTGGCGCAATGTGTATACGCTTTCATTTGAGACAAAGCCTCGTAACGCCAAAGCCGCATACTGTATTGGTGCTACATGTCCTTTGGATAAGACAAATCGATCGCGATCCTCCCATTTTGGATTGGCCGGATCTACATTCATCTCCCTGAAATATAACGCAGCTATAACATCCGCAGCCGACAACGAACCACCTGGATGCCCCGATTGAGCTTCATACACCATCGTGACTGCTGTTTTGCGTAATTCAATCGCACGTTGTTTCAACTCTTCTACACTCGTTCGCTGCATATGCCACACTCCTATTCCTAAATGACCACCTTGTAAACTCATATACTTGTATACTTGTATTACAAGTGGTGTTGCACATATCATAACGCCATTTTTCTTTGATGTCCAGTGTAAATGTTAAATCGTTGCATTTGCCCACGTGCCCTATGTTTATGGCAAACAAAAAGGCACCCTTTTGAGGTGCCTTTCCTTCAGGGATATTTACATGCGTTTTTCTGTATCATCTTTTATTTTTGATAAACAGCTGGTTCAAGGGATATAGGGAATCTCATTGACCAACCTTTACACAGGCATACTTGCTATCCGTATTTTAGTTCTTAACTTCATTCTCACGATTTTTTATTCTCTTCCCCTTGATAAATTTCAGTGGAAGTTATCCATTTCATAAATTGCTGGTATGGATAATACGATGTCCCATTCAGTTCAATTTTAGGTGCATTGGGATGCTTGGCAAGTAAATCGGCAACCTCAGCCTTACTGAGATTCAAATATGTATGCAAATCCTTTTCCTTGATTAAAACGGGATATTCGTCTTCGAACCGAAACGAAGCTCCCGGATTTTTAAAATTCTTCAACCCATTACCGATAAAGTAGCCGAATGCTGCCAGCCCCATACCAATCCAGAAGAAATCCATTTCTACGTTCACTTACATCCCCGCTTTCTTTATTCAGGTAAATTGATAACAGTTTCTTATGCGCTCTTCAAAAAGCCAAAGAAAGTGATAACAATCAATGCAGCTGCGGAAGAGATCAGCAAAGCTATGCTGTACATTGTCATTCCCATTCCGCTAAAGCCGCCAATTATGAAACTAAGAATCAGTAAAACCATGCCTACGATCGCAAAACCGGATGGAATGATGAACATTACAGGTTTCTTATTTTTAAAGATCATTGAAATACCAATGATAATTGCACTAAAAAGAACTACCATAATCCAGAAACCCATAGTATCCACTCCATTTACAGATTGGCTGACAGTGATTATCCATCAATTGCTTATAAAAGGTATTACGAATCAGCAGCGTAGAAGTTCCTAAAATCGAGGACTGTTTAACACTTTTTCCACTGCATGAGCAAGTATCATATGATCCAAAAAAATTATGAGCGAAACCATCGAATAAATTCGAAGGAGCCCTGAGATTGCCTAGAAAATAACCATATAAAAAAGCAACCGTTCAATATAACTATTGAATGGTTGCCTAATAATTTTTCTGTCTGAATGGACATGATGATCTTTAGTGAATATCACTCTTCCTAAAGTTCCCGCCCTTGACTTCCGCTACATCATAAATCGTAACGAAAGCTCCTTCATCAATGTCCTTGATGATTTCCTTGAGCTTGCTTTCTTCCAGTCGGTTGATGACACATGTGATTTCCATGAATTTCTCATGTGTATAGCCGCCGTATGCTTCCTTGTAGGTTGCACTTCTTCCCAGCCTGTCTCGGATGGTTTCCACCATCAATTTAGGCTCGGTTGTAATGATCTTGAAGGTTTTGGAACCGCTGAGACCTTCTTCAACAATGTGGATGACCTTGGATGCGATAAAGTAGGCGATTGCTGAGAGGATGGCTCCTGTCAGACCGAATACAGTAGATACAAAGATGAAGACAAATAAATTAAGGAATAGGATCAAATCACTTGTCCCGAACGGTAACTTTCGTGCCAGCAGCACAGCCAGCATATCGATGCCGTCCACGGCTCCGCCGTTACGTAAAGCAAGACCCATACCGAAACCTAGGATGATACCTCCGACAACGGTGACAAGCAGGGTATCTCCCTCGATGATGGCCGGCATATGATGCATAAGCGCAGTCCCCACCGATAATGATGCGATTCCGATGACCGAATAAATCGCGAAGCTTTTCCCTATCTGTTTATAGCCCAACCATACAAATGGAAGATTGATTAATGCAATCAGTACTCCCAGCGGCAGTCCCGCCAATTGGGAAATGACGATACTGATACCAGTGACGCCTCCGTCCGATACATTATTAGGGATCAACACGGTTTCCAGGCCGTATGCTGCGATGAATCCCCCGAGGATGACGGCTAATCCCCGTAACAGCATGAATAACTTACTACGGTTACGTTTTCTGATTTTGCTCATACAAATACCTCATTCTAAAATTTTTAACCTTATAATTTTACCACAAGGGCTATTGCATCTGCTAATTTTCAGTATAGGTGAAGGCTATGCTCCCCATACAGGCCAAAAAGAAATGCCCGTTCCTTATTAAGGAATCTCCTGCCTGCGGCTGTTTCAATCTGTTTTTCTGTCCGGCTTCCTCCAAAGGCACTGTACCTGCTTCTAACTCAGCTCTCTGTTACGATGGCATATACAGGTTTTATTGGTTTTGCTTTTTTCCTCCTTTGAATTCCCTTTGGCTTACGAAGCTGTACAACTCGGAAGCCTAAAGAAGAAAAAAGATTTGCAATAAAAAATGACCAGGTTGCTTTTCCCTAGTCTGATGCCCTGCGGTTATATTTTTATGTTTTCAGCTCATGTGGTGGTGGGGTGCGGCTGAAGACAAATGAATCAGGATCCTACGAATGTAGGCTCAGCCATACAGTCTGTGATTATCGAGCTATTTAGTGCCACAGCGACACGTATAGAATAGCATCTCTATATCTTTAGATGGAATTATTTTTTATCAACCAATACTATATTCGAATAGATTAAAATGGAAACATTTGCAAAAAGAACAAAGTAAATTGCATTCATAGTCCACCACCATGGCAGCATAATTGGTACCAAGATTAAAATAGTTCCACAAATCAAGTTACAAGAACTTATTAAGTTTATTAATTTCTGCTTATTTCTCTGTGACATACGTTGATGATTATATCCTCTAAGCAGATGTATTTTTTTCTTTACTGCTAAGAAGAATGCTATGATGATAGTGATTATACCTATTAAAATAGAAACTACTTCAATTTGCATCATACCAATCACCTCTATTATCTTTTTATTATACTAAATTTAGTCCAATTTATTCTTGTGAGGTCTAATTTAATTCCTCAATAATAGTTTAACGGCCATTGCGAACATGAAATAAAACAATCGCTGCAACTGCTAGAGATACAGTTACTGTGTTATTTATATGAGTTAAGCGGTTAAATGAGTCAGGATCCACTATATTTTCCTCCTTTAGATTTTTATCTTTTACTTACGTAAGCTAGATGGTTCCCAAGGTAGAAAACAAATGAAAACAAGGTACTTTCCCCTGGCCTGGTTTCCAGTTATGTTTTTTTGGTTTTCAGCTCGTGGGATGCGGCTGAAGATGTAGGCTCAGCCATACAGTCCATGAGTATCGAGCCATTCCGTACTGCTGCCCGAAGAAGGTTCTACTTTATTTTTCCTTTTTATCTAAATTTCATTTTGGCAATAAAACTAGCACAGACAATTACAAATACCACATCTTCCCAAGCCGTTGCATCTTTGCCCGACTGCTCGGAATCGATTCCCGATGAGGGCGCTAAAAAAACGTTGGCAGCTGCCAGCTCTTCCAACAGGCATTTTAATCACAAAAAAATAGCAGAGAAACCTCGGTTTCTCTGCTATCTGAAGGTACTTTACTGATCCTTCATTTTCTCTTCTCTTTTCAATAGATCGCGAATTTGCGTAAGCAGTTCTTGTTCGACAGTCAATTCCTCGACTATCTCTTCCTCCTGTGACTTACGCTTCAGCTTATTCATCACTTTGACGATCATGAATAACGCTGCAGCAATCAAAAAGAAATTAATTACAGCTTGAATGAATGCACCATATGTCACTACAGCGTTCCCAACAGAGACCTTAAGTCCGCTAAAATCATGCCCGCCTGTGATGATACCAATAAGCGGCATGATAATATCATTGACAAGGGAAGTCACGATGGCACTGAACGCCGCACCGATCACTACCGCTATAGCCAAGTCCACGACGTTTCCGCGTAATGCAAATTCTTTGAATTCCTTGAGCATCTTATGTATACCTCCCTTCTGAATAGTATTCATTTTTACGTATCTATCAATCTTTTTCAAGAATAAACACTGAAAATAAGACAAAACTAGCTTAAAGTCCCGTTATATAATTCCTATGGACAGATGCTGGGTGCATAATTCCCTGGTACTCCCTATAACTCTTGGAGCAATCATTATGGTTGGGCATAAAACGAATCAAAGGAAGAAAGATATTAATCTTCACATAGAGATCAAGATTTTCATCCATGATTTCTGTAAATAATCACCTTCACAAATTAAGACGCCCCAAGCAATCGCAGCAAACCGACAAGGAATAATCCGCCAATTGACAGCACCGTATTATTCAAAGCATGAATCAGAAGTACATGCCATATATTGCGCGTCCATAAATAGATAATATTCAAAAACAGACCAGCAAACATAAATGGGATTGTCCCCATGACGCTGCCAAAATTATAATAATGAACCAACCCAAAAAGAATGGAATTAAGAATCAAAATAATGATTTTCCTAAAGGCACTTCCGTGGAGTAATTTGCCGAGAAGTGTATACCTGAATACGATATCTTCTATAAGTGCTGTCAGGATAGGACCTAAAGCTAAGTAGAACAATGCAATAAACATCCCGGGACCAACCGTTGCAGGATCTATCCAAGCAGATGTATCTGCTTCCACACTACCTCCGTGGACAGGGAGAAAAGAACGAACAAAACTGATTAAAATTTGCAGGACAACAGCGCCTGCAATGACCAATAGGATGGAACGTTTCCAAGCTTGCCCAAACTTGGTCCAATGCTGCCTGAGCATCCTTCCATAAATAAAAAGAATGGCGATAAACATGAAAAGGCGCAAACTTGTATCCACCATTGCAGGCAATAGACCGCTAGTTGATAGCCTGTCCATGATCAATCCAACAATAAAAATAAGCGGGACCAGTATTAATGCAGCATAATCCCTCATCGCCCATGATTCTTTTGTGAAATCCTCAGCTGAAACTTTTGCTGTAAAACGACTCATCTCTAAACCTCCAATATAGATCATCCATTACCCTACCTTCCAACCAACCAAAAAGCAACCTGGCCTTCCGAGTCCATGACATGCGACTTCCCCCGATATAACAGCTGGTACTTCTTTCGGAATACCTGCTTGTCCTTATCCCATATCGGGCGCCGCTCGAATATTTAAAACAACCATTTCCTAATCTTTTATCAATAACAGTCTGATGGATTAAGTCCTCCTCCTGCTTGCTCCAATACTTCGCTGAAATCCTTCATTCCGCCACAATATACAGGGTGGAGTTTGGCGGAAGACATCGGGATTCACTGGTCCAAAATGAAATACCCCCCTCCTATCCAGCTCTTTTAGCTGGTATGCCAAGCATCATGTTTCACCACATACTCATAAAGGGAAAATTACGATACTATAGTGTAGACTATGAAATTTCAATACCCTTCCACAAAGGCAACCAATCCTCATAGTTTTGTCTTATAATAGAAGAAGTAAATTTATGTAAAAGTTAGTAATTCTGAAAGGAGATACATAATCTTGAACACCGAATACTTAGATTTACTAGCTCAGAAATATGACACGGAAGAGAAAGTTGTCACAGAAATCATCAACCTGAAAGCCATCCTTAACCTTCCGAAAGGGACCGAGCATTTCGTCAGTGATTTGCACGGTGAATATCAAGCGTTCCAGCATGTACTGCGCAATGGTTCCGGTAGGGTGAAGGAAAAAATAAGGGATATTTTCAGCGGGGTCATCTTCGAGAAAGAAATCGATGAGCTGGCAGCGTTGGTTTACTATCCGGAAGAGAAGCTGCAGATCATCAAAAATGAATTCCATAACGAAGAAGAGCTGCATGAATGGTATAAAAAGACGATTGAACGGATGATCAAGCTCATCTCCTACGCTTCTTCCAAATACACACGTTCCAAACTGCGGAAGGCATTGCCCAGTCAGTTTGCCTATATAATCGAAGAGCTCCTATATAAAACGGAAGCATCTGCGAATAAAGAGCAATATTATTACGAGATCCTTGAACAGATCATCTCGCTTGGACAGGCCGACAAGCTGATCATCGGCTTGGCTTATAGCACACATCGATTGGTCGTGGACCACCTGCATGTCGTGGGCGATATTTATGATCGGGGACCTGAACCGGATAAAATCATGGAAGAACTGATCAATTACCATTCCGTCGACATTCAATGGGGCAATCATGATGTGCTCTGGATCGGCGCCTTTGCCGGATCCAAGGTCTGCCTGGCGAACATCCTGCGTATTTGCGCGCGCTATGATAACTTGGATATCATTGAAGATGTATATGGCATCAACCTTCGTCCGCTGCTGAATCTGGCAGAGAAGTACTATGATGATAACCCGGCTTTCCGTCCGAAGACACATGCCGATAAAAATACATCCGAGGACGAACTGGTGCAGATCACCAAAATGCACCAAGCAATCGCAATGATCCAATTCAAATTGGAAAGCCCGATCATCAAAAGACGCCCGGGCTTCCATATGGAGGAAAGGCTGCTGCTTGAAAAAATCGATTTTGAATCAAATGAGATAACCTTGAATGGCCGCACGTACCCATTGGAAAATACATGCTTCGCCACCGTCAATCCAAAGCAGCCGGATATGCTCTTGGAAGAAGAGCAGCAAGTGATCGACAAGCTGTTGTTCTCGGTCCAGCATTCAGAAAAACTGGCCCGGCATATGAATTTCCTCATGCGCAAGGGCAGCTTGTATTTGCGTTATAATGGCAATCTCTTGATTCATGGCTGTATTCCGATCGATGAAGAAGGCAATATGGAGAAAATGGAGATCGAAGGCAAGTCTTATGCCGGCCGGGAGCTGCTCGATCGGTTTGAACAATTCCTGAGAGAGGCTTTCGCCCATCCAGAACGAACGGATGATCTCGCAACCGATATGGTCTGGTACTTATGGACAGGCGAATACTCCTCCCTATTCGGGAAACGGGCCATGACAACCTTCGAACGCTATTTCATCAAGGACAAGTCAACGCACAAAGAAATAAAGAACCATTATTACCATCTGCGGGAAAAGGAAGGAATCTGCGAGAAAATCCTGGCAGAATTCGGTTTGGATCCGGAACATGGCCATATCATCAACGGGCACACACCTGTCAAAGAAATCGAAGGCGAAAACCCGATCAAGGCAAACGGCAAAATCATCGTCATCGATGGCGGCTTCTCCAAAGCCTATCAATCAAAAACAGGCATCGCCGGATACACCTTATTATATAATTCCTACGGCATGAAGCTCGTCGCCCATAAGCATTTCAATTCCAAGGATGAAGTGCTGCATGATGGAACGGATGTATTATCCGTCAAAAGATTGGTTGATAAGGAACTGGAGCGGAAAAAGGTCCTGGAGACGAATGTTGGCGAGGAATTATGCAAACAGATCAATGCACTCAAGGATTTGATGGAGTATCGATATATAAAATAAAAAAGAGTCCGGAGACAATTTCTTCGGACTCTTCAACTTTGTTCCCTGACTCGCTTAGCTCCGCAGCCCCAAAGAATGCTGCCAAATGGATAGGAAATAAAGACAAAAACTTCCACCTCCCATTAGCACACCCTCTCCTTACAACCGATAAATATATCTGATAAACGGAAGATAGATAAGCTGATATTCTTCCTTTTATATAGGCATCCGCCCAGTCTTTTGGGCAATGCCCCACATACCTTACATGGAAAGCAATGGAGGTATGTATATGACCAATTTTTATTCCTTTCACGGAACCGTCACGATGATCAGTGATCTTCCGGGTAATGGCAGAGGGGAAGGGTGCTATAAATTCTTCACTGTGGAAAACGAAGCTGGGTCCATCGTGAATTTTGTCGTATCCCCAACTACTTATTTCGCGGACCACGCGCTGGTATCCGTAGGCGATCGTGTGACTGGCTATTATGATGGGGATGCACCCGCCATCATGATTTATCCGCCCCAATATCCAGCACTGGTAATGGTAAAGGAAGGCCCGGATCAAAACGTGAAAGTAAGTTATTTCAATGAACAGCTCGCAAGCAGCGACGGCCAGCTGCAGCTGACCATCTCCCCCTATACCCAATTGCTGCTGCCGAACGGGCAGGCCTTTACAAGCAGCCTTGCCAATCGCGATTTGATTGTTTCCTATGGACCTGCCACCAAGAGTATGCCGGCACAGACGACGCCATATAGAGTAATTGTTTTGTGTAAAAGCTTATAAAAAGGCGGATCTTTAGTCAACTTATAGATAGAAGGACTTTTCAAAGGAATAGCGAAAAAAACACAGATAGGAATCACAATTCCATATATGCAATAAAAGATAAAAGCCCGTTTCAAATCAAATGTTTGAAACGGGCTTACTTTTATTCAGGTTTAATATCCCAAGTTACTTGTTCATCTGTCCAAGAGAAGGACGGTTCATAAATTAATTCATAAGAATCAGATTCTGGTACATCGAATGTAAGCGTACCACTCATTTTCTTACCAGCATTAACATCGCCAGAAAGGTCCAGACCATCTCCGCCATAATAAAAGTCCAAGCTATTTCCTTCAGCATCATAAAGATTGAATTCTGTGTTATCGATGAAGGCTTTATCATCTTTATTATTAGTCACATTGACATTCATTTGAAGAACCTTGCCCTGTTCTGCCGGGCTGTACTCACTAGCCTGCACAAACTTAGCATCAGCAATTGTGATTTCAAGGCCGTTTAGGTCTACAGTATCACCAACCACAAATGTTTTAGGTTCCTCTTTCTTTGTTTCTTCAGCTTTATTTTCCCCTACTTTTTCACCAGTATTAGATGAATCATCTCCGCCACTAGCGGCTACCGCAATGATGATAACAATAACAATAATTGCTATAATACCTAGACAACCAAATTTAAAAAACTTACCCACTACTTTTCCTCCTAATCAACTAAATCATACCAAAAAACCATTTCCAGTTATTATAGTAAACTATTATACTAGTGCTTTCAACCAAAACATTACATTTTTTTTAGTTATTTTTTAATGGTTAATGTGTGAACCACTAAGAAAATATACCTTGTCGATGAACGAAGAACCCGCGGATGGCGATGAGTGAGTAAAGTAAAAATCGCATGTTTAAAACCACCTATACATAGGGTATGCTTCAGCTTTTTTCAGCTCTTATTTTCTGGATGATATTTTTACAGGCCTTCAGTACAGGACTATAGGTAAAATGCGTAGTGAAAAGGAAAAAGTTAAGTATCAAGGAGGTTATGTCCAGTATACCTATTGCTCTTTTGGATTTGGCGGTGGAATTCCAGGTATTTTTACTAATAAGAAATCTGGTGCTGGAACATATCCTTTTTTCACCCTTGTGATTTGGATAATACAGGCAATCCTCCTCTCAAATAGCTTGTTAAAAACCCCTACAAACAAGTTGAAAATCCCTTTGACCTATGAGACTTTAACAACAACACGATTGATCCAAAAAGAACGAAACACCAAAACCATGGGAGGTTTTAGAATTTGGAAAATCATTCTATATTAAATCCAGCTGTCGATGATTTTGTATGGAAAGAGGTAACGGTCAAGCAACTCCTGACTGCCTATGAAACGGGCGAGTTTACTGCAGCAGAAGTAGTCCAAGCCTATTTGGACCGAATTGACAAATACGAAAAAAACTACAATGCGTTCACGTTCATGAATGATGATGCCTTGGAAGAAGCGAAGGAAATCGATCGATTGCGCAGGGAGGGAAAACCGCTTGGGCCGCTAGCCGGGGTGCCGATTGTAATCAAGGAGGCCGTGGATGTGAAAGGGTTTCCCACAACTTTCGGCTGGGCTCCTCTTTGCAAGGATGCTGGCGGGATCGAATTGATGCCGAAAAATGATGCACCTGTTGTCTCACGACTGAAAGATGCCGGGGCGATCATCCTGGGGAAAACGAATATCCCGGCATTCAGCGCGAGAATGGATTCCGCGAATACAAGCTGGGACGGCCCAACCTATAATGCCGTAGATCGGAGATTCTCTCCAGGCGGAAGCAGCTCCGGTACTGCCACTGCGATTTCAGGCAACTTTGCCGTTCTCGGGGTAGCGGAAGAAACAGGCGGCTCCATTCAAATGCCGGCAGCCTCTCAAGCGATTGTCGGGGTCAAGACCTCCTTTGATTTGATACCTACAACCGGTGTGACACCGATTGCCGGAAGTACTCGCGATGTTTTGGGACCGCATGCCCGAACTGTCGAAGATGCTGCACTAATGCTGGATAGCATGGCAGGCTATACCGATGACGATGCATTGCCAAAGGAAGGAAAAATCCCTGCAGGCGGCTATACCTCAGCCTTAAGCGAAAAAGCACTGCAAGGAAAAAGGCTCGGATTATTCGGTCCAGGCTGGAGCACGAAAGAACTTTCACCAGAAACGAAAGCATTATATCTACGTGAAATAACAGCGCTGCAGGAACTAGGAGCCGTAGTATTGGAGGATCCTTTTGAAGGCTCCGGTTTCGTGGACTTCACTGAATCGATAGGGGATGATGCAGCACGGATGCTCTTTGGCCTCGACACTGTTTTTCATGACATCGAAAAGTATATCAAAAATTTGGATCCCGATGATGATACATTATCCGCTAAGCGTGTTTTTGAAAGAGCCGGAGAATTTCCTTGGGACAAAAACGGTCCGCTTGATCTCTTTGAAAACACCAAAGAATTAATCGCCGACCCTAAGCTGGATATTTCCGAATTCAATGCGGCTCGTTCCGAACTCCTCCGCATCATTACGCAGGTAATGGAAACACATAATTTGGACGGCTTCGTCTTCCCGCAGATGACCAGATCCATTACCTCGCTGGAAGAAGGAGTCGAGGGATTGGCGAACATCACCACAACCGTCTCTGAAATCAATATCAGCGGCCTGCCGCTTGTAACAGTCCCTGGCGGCTATTATGAAAACGGCTCCCCGTTCGCATTGGTATTCATGGGAGGAATGTGGAGTGAAGCCAAGCTCTTGAGAATGGCTTATGCCTATGAGCAAGCGACGAAGCATCGAGTCGCCCCTGTTTTGGAGGGATGAACCTGTAAAGGCGAACATCATTGTTCGCCTTTTTTATTTGCAGGGATCACCAATAAAAAAGGCATCCCTCAGCGGAACGCCTTATGAAGCTTCTATATATCATTCAGACTGCTCTGTATCTTCCTCTGTATCCCCGGAATCTTGTTCTTCGATTTGTTCATCATCCGTCGGTTCTTCATCATCATTATTACATGCTGCCAACGTCAGAACTGATACCATACCCAATGCCACCATCCATTTTTTCAGCATGGAAACCTCTCCTTTAAAGAAATTAAGGTACATAAGGTAAGATACCAAAAGCTTGTTAAGGCTCGGTCAAGAGCCCGTAAATAAGTGGTTAATGTTAAAAATATGTAAGGGCGATTCTTAACAAAAAAAGAAGGTATTTTCTAATATAAACTTCTATAAGGAAAAGCTTCCAAGTAAAGAATCCGTCATCAGCTCCTTTTACTTTGCAAACCAATACTTTTACCCACTGGAAAAGGAATGTCCGAATAGGCTAATGTACCCCGAAAACTTCCCCTGTCAAACCGGAATATAATTCTAATTATCTATTTATGTTGTAATTTCTGACATATAAATATTATAATGCCTATTAGAGTATCTAAATATGTTGATAAAAAAATGCATATTAAAAAGAATGTCTATAGAGAAGAAAGGGCTTGAACAGTGAGAATCAAAACAAAACTTCTAGGGATAATCTCCATTTTAATATTTTCCTTATTATTGATTGGGGGTTCATCCATATTCATCAACCACTCCATTACCGAGAAGAATGATATCTTAAAGGATAAAATGGAATTTCAAAACAAAATAAAACATGTTCAATACAGGCTGGCCGGGCTGTCGAATGATGAAAGAGGATTCATCATTACCGGGAATCAAGAATTTGCTGACGGAATGGAAGAGAAGGCTGATGACGTCTTCTCCACGCTGGATGAATTGGAATCACTGGTACATAATCAGGATTATATGACGAATGTGAATGATATCCGCGATAATTTCACTGATTTCTGGAGCATGAATCAAGAAGTGGTATCCCGGTCCGCCTCTGATCCGGAAGCAGCACAATCACTTCACTTGGGCGAGGAAAGGAAATTACGGAAGGAAGTATTGGATCCATCCGTGAATGAATTGGTCGATCAATTGAATGATGATGTAGACGGCTTGGAAAAAGAGATCGATAGGTATGGACAGATAAGTCAATGGTCCATTATCTTGGTAACCATGCTTTCTATCATTTTGGGGATCGTTTTGAGCATCCTCCTTTTAAAATCCATCCTGGTGCCGCTGAGAAGCTTGAATAGGCAGCTGGAGGATATTGCCGAGGGAGATGCGGACCTGACGCAACAAGTCATGGTAAGAAGCAAGGATGAATTTGGCCAGCTTGCCGACTCCTTCAATGCTTTCGTCAGGTCCCTGGCAGGTATCATAAAACAGATAAGCAGTTCATCCCAGCAGGTTGCAGCTTCTTCAGAGGAATTATCGGCAAGCTCCGAACAGTCAAGAGCTACATCCGATCAGATATCCCAGTCGATGCAGGGAATCGCCCTGACGAGTACCGAACAAAGTGCAATGACAGAAAAAAGCGCACAATCGATTACAGAAATATTAAAGAGCCTCTCCAATGTGGCTGATAATACAAACAACATAGCGGGGCATTCCTCTTATATGAAAGATAAGGCGGAAGCTGGTGCCTCCTCCGTGAATAAGATGTCAGAACAAATGACGCTGATTGATCAATCTGTCCGGGAGGCTGGTGACGGATTAGAGACATTGGTGAAAAGCACAACGGAAATAAGCAATATCTCTTCCCTTATCACCGATATCTCCGAGCAAACCAATCTCCTGGCATTGAATGCAGCCATTGAAGCTGCCCGGGCCGGGGAACAAGGAAAAGGCTTTGCTGTCGTAGCGGAAGAAGTCCGCAAGCTCGCTGATGAAACCAATCAATCTGCCGGCACGATCAAGCAATTGGTCTCTGCAATAGAAACAGACTCGAAAGAAACGGTAAACAATATCACGAACGTCCAGCACAACGTGGATACAGGCATGAATCATGCCCAGGAAACCCAGGAGCAGTTTAACGAAATAGTACGCCTTGTGGAACAAGTGACCGCCGAAATACAGGAGATGGCAGCTGCCACCCAGCAACTGACCGCGAGTGTGGAAGGCATACAGCATACCATTTCGACACTTGAAACAGGAGCCCAGGAAACATCCTCCAGCTCCCAGGCAATTGCCTCGGCAACCCAGGAACAGTTAAGTTCCATGGAAGATATTTCGAACGCTGCTGTTTCTCTTTCGGATTTGGCCGAAGAGCTGCAGGTGATTGTTAATCGGTTTAAATATTGAAGAAAGATCCCTCAGAGAAAATCTGGGGGATCTTTTTGATTAGAGAGGTGCTTGGATTCTCTTCCACACCATTATTTCCATTTAGCTCCTACTGCTGCCTCACCCTAACTGAATGTATTTCATTTGTACACACCCTCAATTCATCACCTTTATAAACACGACTTTCAGGTAGTTAAATTCAGGGTAATTGTGCGGTACAGTAAAATCTTCTGGCAGTTGGTGTTCTTCCAAGATTTTGTAGCGTGTGTTGGATTCCGTAAATGCTTTATCGATAAATGATTTGAACTTTTTCATGTTGAAGCTTGCGTTATTTGTCGACGCAATGATCAACCCGCCATCATTTGTGATTTTCAAGGCATCTTGCAGCAGCTTCGGATAATCCTTCGCCGTGCTGAATGTTATTTTCTTTGTACGTGCAAAGCTTGGCGGATCCAATACCACAACATCAAATTTCAATTCATGACGGGCCGCATATCGAAAATAATCAAAGACATCCATCACCTTGATGCCCTGCGCCTCATCATCAATTTCGTTGACTGCAAATTGCTCGATGGTCTTTGGCAGGCTCCGTTTTGCTACATCCACACTCGTTGTCTTGACGGCACCGCCTAGAACGGCTGCTACGGAGAACGCACCTGTATAAGAGAATGTATTCAGAACCGTTTTTCCTTTTGCATAATGGTCACGCAATGCTTTTCGAACATCACGCTGATCCAAGAAAATCCCTGTCATTGCGCCATCATTTAAATCCACCGCATATTTCATCCCATTTTCCAAGACGATCAAAGGAAATTCTCCCTTTTCACCTGACACATAATCATCTTGTTCCACGTACTGACCATTGGTGTTAAACCGTAATTTCTCATAAAGACCACGAACTTCTGCCACTTCTCCCAAAGCTTGATAGATATCTTCCCGGAAAGAATAAATACCTTCACTATACCAGTTCACCATATAAAAGCCGTCATAGAAATCAATGATCAAGCCGCCGATACCATCACCTTCCCCATTAAACACCCGGAAAGCGGTCGTATCATCGGTTTCATATAAATTCTTCCGCTTGGCAATAGCCGCACTGATTTTCTTAACGAAAAACTTCACATCAATTTTTTCTTGTTCCTTGCGAGTCAACACCCAGCCTATTCCTTTATTTTGCAGACCATAATAGGCTGTAGCAATATACCTGCCATTGGCGTCAATTAAGCGTAATATGCTACCCTCTTCCAACACTCTTGCAGTGTCAACCGCTTCTTTTGTGAGTAGCGGATAGCCATTTGTTATATCTTTAACCGACTTTGAGTTTAGTTTTACTTCTAATGATTGTCTCATGTAGTCATCCTTACTTTTTCTTGTTTGATTTAATTATGCCATTGTTTTAAAGAATAAGCGAAGACAGAAAAAATAAAAGGAGCAGCAATTAGCCACTCCCCAATACTATATCTATATCTGTTACAAGCCAACTTGATCAGCAGCGTATGTTGCATGCTCTGTGCTGAATCCTTCATAAACCAATTGATCAATTAAACCCTGTCTTGAAAAAGAAGTATAATCGAGGTATTCTTGAGCCGCCTTAACAGCTTGCTCCTGCCAATCGACTGTGATGTTTTCTGCACCGTATGTTGCATCTTCCGTGCTGAAACCTTCGTACTCTAACTGTTCGATCAACCCTGATTTGGAAAATGCAGTGTAACCAATATAGTCTTGAGCCGCCTTAGCTGCTTGCGCTTGCCAATCAACCGAGATGTTTTCCACACCATATGTCGCATCTTCTGCGCTAAACCCCTCATACTCTAATTGATCGATCAATCCCGATTTAGAGAATGCAGTATAATTTATATAGTCTTCAGCAGTTTTAACCGCCTGCTCTTGTGAAACAGTCATGCTGGCTTCTTTGGATTCCTGTTCTTTCTGTACTTGCTCCTCAGCTTCCTTCGCTTCCTGCTCTTCCTTCTCCTTCTGTGCTTGCTCCTCAGCTTCCTTCGCTT
>NZ_NQFP01000012.1:0-1603 GCF_002271665.1 Terribacillus sp. 7520-G
CTTGCTCTTCTTTCTCCTTTTGTGCTTGCTCCTCAGCCTCTTGAGTTTTTTCTTCTTCCTGCGCAGCCGTTTCTGAGGAAGGATCGGTTGCAGGTTTTTCTTCACTAATTGATGCTCCAATCAGCGATATGACTATAAGTGCAATCAGGCAGCCGCCTGATTTTGCAAAGTTCCTGCGTCTGTTCCCTTTTCCTTTCACAAAAGCCAAGACAAAAAAGAGGACCATACCTGCTAAAGATAGCCACGTTAAAATGATTAAGAATGATTCCATTAATTAAAACTCCTTTATGTATTTTAGCCATGCCATACTATTGTATCACGACTAAAGTCATCATTTTCTATTTTTTCATTTTATTTGAAGTTAAAAGAATTATCTTCTCTTTAAATCAGGTATATAGTCTAGCAATCACAGTCTGTATATATTTCTATAGAGCGTCAGGATGTTGCTTTAAAGTATCATATTCAATACTTACTCTTATCATTTTTTATGTTTACTTACAAAATTGCCGTAACAGCATCTATAGCAGTGAAAAAAGGCTACTTCTTTACTTTAGGAAGTAGTCTTTCATGAACTGTTTATATCTCCGACCTTTGTTAGCAACCAAGCATCTCAATGATTATACGTTCATATTACGTAAAAAATCTTCATTGGTAACATCCGTTACAAACATATGCCCTGGCGCATGCGTAATCACTAATGGAATGTGTGAATGGATTGCTGATGATTGCGGTGTTACGCCACATTCCCAAAAAACAGGCGTTTCCCCTTCTCCGAACTCCGTAAATTCACCGAAATCAGGCTTGCTGATATCGTCAATGCCTATTTCTTTTGGATCTCCTACGTGAATCGGTGATCCATGCATGTTCGGAAACTGTGCGGTGACATCAATTGCCTTTTGAACAAGCTCGTTTTTAATCGGTCGCATGGAGACTACGACAGGCCCGCTGAATTGACCTGCTTGCTTTGTTTGCCGGTTTGTAATGTACATGGCGACATTTTTGTTCTGCTCGATATGTTTCAAAGGAACGCCTTCCTTTAGTAATGCACTTTCAAAGGTAAAGCTGCAGCCTATTAAGAAAGATACAAAGTCATCCCGCCAAATTTCTTTAAGATCTTGACGCTTCTCCGTTAGTTTGCCATTCTCATATACATAGTAAAGAGGGATATCACTGCGAATATCGGAGCCAGCAGCAAGAGCAGATTCAACCACTCCTGGTTCCAATACATCAATAATCGGACAAGACTTTGGATTACGGTTAGCAAAGAGCAGGAAATCAAAAGCATATTCCTTTGGTACGATTGCTAAGTTTGCTTGAACATAATCATTAGCCACACCAGAAGTATGGGTATTAAATGCGCCGTTTCGGATCTTTTCTCTCAGTGTGCTTGGATTCATTTATGTTTCCTCCTATGCTTCTGTCTAGTTTCATTTGTGATCTTCCCCACATCGAAATTCAAATCGATTTATAATACATGAATTTTGAGGATGATTAATAGAAATCAGAACATGACCAATTAACTATGTAGTTTAATAGATATCCCAAAAGTTGAGAGCGTAAAATATTTTGTGTAAATAGATTTCTAAACAAATAGAAAAAGGAA
>NZ_NQFP01000013.1:0-19939 GCF_002271665.1 Terribacillus sp. 7520-G
CCTCCTTGGAATGAGGGAGGCAATAGAAAAACTCATTTAAAATATTATTTGAAATACCACTTCATAGCATTTGTATACAAAATCTTATCCGTAGCTTGATCATCAAATAAACTCTGAACTAATTCAATGTCTTTGTGCTCAAAAGGCCTTTTGGCTCTTGTTGATGGTAAATCTGTACCGTACATAAGAGCATCCGGGTTTACTTTATATATAGACTTTAAAGCGTTTTCAATATTTAGTTCAACTCGTCCAAACCCTGTGGCTTTTACGTGTATGCCTTTATCTACTAATCTTAAAAGATGTGGTAGCCCTTCTTCTGACAATCCTAAATGATCGATTGAAATAGCAGGTAGTTTCTCGATGATTGCTGCTATCTCAGGTAGCTGTATCGCATCAATATAAAGTTCGCTATGCCATCCGGCCAAATCGTACACTCTTCTTGCAAAGTAATCAAATTTTGACAAATCCTCTGATCCGCCGCGTTTAATATTAAATCGTAATGCTCTTACTCCATTGGTATGTAATTTTAAGATTTCTTCATCTGTTACTGTATAAGGAACTGTGTAACGCCACAAAATGCTGTTCCCATTTGTTTAAGTGCCTTCAGTAAGTATTCTTGATCAAAACCTTGAAATGATCCAGATACAATCGCTCCACCCAATACATTTAAATCAGCAGTCTCTGTTAGATAATCTTCTGTAACGTAGCTGGGTGGGGTATATCCTTGATTCTCAATAACAGGATAATCGAAGTCAATAATGTGAAAATGAGCATCAAATATTCTCATTTCAATTCCCCCTTTCAATACAAGGATAATACATTCAGGATGGACAGGGAATTATGGTATGTTAAACAAATGGAAGGAATGTAATATCCAGCTTTAAATTTAGAGAAATAAGAATTCAAATAGATCATCATTATATGGTAGATATCTCAAGGACAGTTATAATATTTCTCGTAAATATACACCGTTCGATTAAGTACACTATCTTGGATGGACCATCTACGAACACTTCATTTGTAAAGTTTCACTGCTTCCTCCAAAAATTTTATATATTTCGCAATAAAACCTTTTGGCTTGATGATCTTGACTTTATTACCGAATCCGGCTAAAAATTGATAGGCATATTGATGCTCAGGCAATTCAATCACTGCAAGGTAACTACCAGAAGTTCCTTTTATCACGGCATCTTTCCCATACCTTTCGATAAATTGATCCCTTACAGCAACATCTATCGATAGATGCACATTAACCAAATTTTTTTGTTCATTATATTGTTTTTCATGTTGAAATTCCTGGTCAGTCCTTGGAACAAAAAAACCGTCTTTTTGGATATGTAATATCCTCGTTATCTTGAATGTCCGATAATCTTCCCGTTCTAGACTATAACCAAAGAGATACCAATTCCTCTCCCTGAAATGTAACTTATAGGGCTCTACGAGTCTGTACGTTTTATTTCCCATTTGATCCACATATTCAAATTTCAATAACCAATTTTTCTCAATTGCTTGCCTGATAAATAGCACTTCTTCGTTGATTTGGCTTCTTCCCGGCCAATCGTAGAAAGTCAAATCAAGTGTTGGAGAAATATCTGCGCTGGTCATTCCTTTGATTTTCTGAATAGTCGTTTGGATCCCCTGATCGGTAATCAGTCCCTCTACGCCACCTAAAGCTATAAGTATATTTTCAATATCCTTGTGATTCAGTAATCGCTTATCGAATTTATACTCTTCCATTAGCGCATATCCCCCTTCAGCACCATATTCTGCGTAAATAGGGATGTTTGCATAATGTAATGTTTCCATATCACGTTGGATCGTTCGTTTTGTCACATGAAAAAGTCGGCTGAATTCTGATGCTGAAACGACTTCCTTTTGTAACAAAATCATCACTATCGAGATAAGTCGCTCAATTTTTTTCATATTTCCCTCCGATATATGACATACATATGTCGCCCATGCCCTATTATACTTCAAATATGAAAAGGAGGAATAAAATATGAAAGCAATAATTTATCTGCAATTCGATGGAAGAGCAGAAGAAGCGTTGGCCTTTTATGAAAAGGCATTAGCAGCAACTCGTGTTAAAAAGGCGAGGTTTGGTGATGTTGGCCAAGATCCAAATGCTCCATTAAAGGAAGAGGAACAAAATATGATTATGGATTCTCGTATCGAGTTTGCAGGGAATATTTTAATGATCTCTGATGTTCCGCCTTTTATGCAAGCTGCGACAGGCGAAATCACAAATGGGAATACCATCCTGATCAGTATTATAGATGCTGATCCAGAAATGAATAAGCAATACTTTGAAGGGCTTTCAGAGGGTGGTACTGTGATCATGCCGATATCCTCTACGCCGTGGTCAGCAAGCTTTGGAATGTTAGTCGATAAATTTGGGGTAATGTGGAAGTTTAATAGTGAGGCGAGTAAATTTCTAGATGGTTATGTAGATTAAACTTTGATTAGGGGTTTCTCCAGCATTTGGTCGCAACACATGGATAAAACGGATTAGATGACATATCAGACTCTGAAATTCCTATATGATTGGGGAATTTCAGGGTTTGTTTTATTTCTGTGATTATACGGGATGTTTATTTTAGGAATTGAAAATAGTATGCAAATGGAAAGATGTATGTGCCTATCAAAAATGCTTCTGCATGGATTTCCTGAGCGAATACCTTGTATGCTTCCCGTTTCATTACCTACAATAAGATGGATAATTAGTTGCAGGGAAGAGGTGGGCGCATGAAGCTCAGCGTATTGGATCAGGCACCGATCAGAAGGGGAATGACGCCGGAGGAGGCATTGCAAGAAGCGATAGAGCTTGCACAGCATGCAGAAAGGCTAGGCTATGAGCGTTATTGGTTTGCAGAGCATCATAATACAAACGGATTGGTCAGCGTCGCCCCTGAAATAATGGCTACGCGGATTGCCAGTGCGACGAATTCAATAAAGGTCGGGACAGGAGGGGTATTGCTGCCGCAGTACAGTCCGCTGAAGGTAGCGGAAACCTTTCATACCTTGGCGGGATTATTTCCTGGACGGGTCGATTTGGGAGTCGGCCGTTCGCCAGGCGGCAATGAACAGACGAGGAGTGCTTTGGCGGATGGTGCCGATAGCGGCATGGGGGAATTTCCAAGAAAGCTGCGGGAGCTGCAAGGCTTTCTGCATAATACACTTCCGCGTGAGCATCCTTATCGCTCGGTGAAAGCTTCTCCGCGAGTGAAAGATCCTGCGCCATTATGGGTGCTTGGCTTATCGGAGGGAAGCGCCAGACGGGCGGGGGAACTGGGGATCGGTTATGTATTCGGTCACTTCATCAGCCCGGCTAAGCCCGATGCGATGCCTATATATAAGGAAGCGTTTCGTCCATCTGTGTCCATGGAGAAGCCATATGGGATTGTTTGCATTTTTGTTGTTTGTGCAGAAACACAAGAGCGGGCGGAAGCGTTGGCGGAGAGTCAGGATCATTGGCTTCTGAGTGTCGGCAAAGGACGTGATACGCAGATTCCATCCCCGGAACTTATCAAGAAACGTCAGCTGACGGAAGCGGATAAAGAAACCATCCGCCAAAACCGCAAACGCTGTGTCATCGGCACACCTGAGAAAGTAAGAGAGGAGCTTGAAAGACTGAAGGATCTCTACCAAGCAGATGAGTTCATGATCATAACCAATATCCATGATAAGGAAGCAAAATGGAAATCATATGAACTGATCAAACAATCGGTAGACCATAATTATATTATGTAAACTGAAGTGTGTGAAACAAGGAGCGAAAAAATCGCTCCTTTATTTATTCCAGTGTTCTTCGATGAATTCATCCCGGCCGGATTTTGCACGATCTTCTTCGTAAGCTTCTTTTTCTTTCTTATAGAAGTCTTGATGATAATCCTCGGCAGGATAGAAGGGAGCTGCCGGCAGGATCTCGGTCACGATCGGCTGTTTGAACTTGCCGCTTTCTTCAAGTGCTTTTTTGGAGAACTGCGCAAGCTCTTCCTGCACCTCGTCATGATAAAAGATTGCGGTACGGTACTGATCACCGCGATCATGGAACTGACCGCCAGCATCGGTGGGGTCGATTTGCGGCCAATATAGGTCCAGTATTTGCTGATATGTTATCTTCGCTGGATCATACGTGATTTCGACAGCTTCATAGTGTCCTGTCGTCCCTGTTTTCACTTGCTCGTAGGTGGGATTCTCGACATGGCCCCCAGTGTAGCCGGAGATGACCGATTCCACGCCATCCCATTGATCGAATGGCTTCACCATACACCAGAAGCATCCTCCTGCGAATGTTGCCTTGGCAAAGTTTGTTGTCATAGTTTCCTAGCTCCTTCCTGGTGTAATATGACTTATTTTACCCTATATATATAAGTTGTACTAGTATGATAAACTAGAAGGATGAAAGAAAAGAAGGAGACTATGAAACGGTTATGAAAAATCACATCTTATTGATAGATGGCATGGCGATATTATTCCGCGCATTCCATGCCACAGCTTACCGTAATTATTTTATGATCAACTCAAAAGGGATGCCGACCAATGGGCTGCATGGCTTTATCCGTCATCTGGCTGCTGCAGTTGATCATTTCGAACCGACGCATGTGGCTGCTTGCTGGGATATGGGCTCGAAGACATTCCGCAGCGAGATGCTGGATACGTACAAAGGCAATCGTGAGGCGCCGCCTGTCGAACTGATCCCGCAATTCGATGCGGTCAAGCAGGTTGCTGCTGGTTATGGTATCCCCAACATCGGCCTGGAAAATTATGAAGCAGACGACTGCATCGGGACACTGGCATGCCTTTATGCAACTGAAGGGCATCAAGTGACGATACTTACCGGCGACCAGGATATGCTGCAGCTTGTCCAGCCGAATGTGGACGTTGCCATCATGCGAAAAGGCGAGGGAAACTATGAAGTATTCCAGGAAGCCACCTTTTTGGAACAAAAGGGACTGACTCCGGCGCAAATCATCGATATGAAAGGCTTGATGGGGGATAGCTCCGACAATTACCCGGGCGTCAAGGGCATCGGTGAAAAGACAGCCATCAAGCTGCTGACTCAGTTTGAAACCATCGATAATATACTGGAGAATCTCGCCGAGCTTCCTAATGGTGTACGGAAGAAAATCGAGTCGGATTTGGACAATTTACATTTGAGCAGAAAGCTTGCTGCAATCCATTGCGAGGTTCCGATCAGCTGTCCTCTTGAAGATGCTGTTTGGGCAGTGGATGAAAAACAGAAGCAAGCGATGCTCGAAGAATTCGAACTGACAAAGCTGAGCCGTCTTTTGAGCCCGGCTGACAGCGTCGTAAACTAAAAACGATTGTGCGTCATGCACAATCGTTTTTTTTATCTGAATTGCTGCAAGCGGGAGAAGAAATCACGGACAAAATCGTAAAACAGTTGTTCCGATGGTGCCACTTGCCTCTCTTTGGGCATGATGACGCCGACAGATCTCCTCACTTCCGGAAATGTAATCGGAATTTTCGCTGTCATCCGCGGGGTGGCATCATAAAATGTACTTTCCGGCAAAATGCTGATGCCGATGCCGGCTGCAACGAGCCCTTTGATTGCATCCAAATCTTCTCCTTCAGATGATACAGTCGGTTCAAAACCCGCCTTCTTGCAGCCATCCATCACAAGCTGCCTCAATTTATAGCCTTCAGGGAAAAGGACGAATTGCTCCTTTTGTAAATCTTTCAGCTGCAGCTGCTCACGTTCAGCGAACCTGTGTGCGACAGGAAGGAGCGCAGAGAAGCTTTCGGTAAAGAGGATTTCGCCATCGATGCGGTCATGATCCCGCGGGACGGGACCGATAAATGCGATATCGATATCGCCCCGGGATACTTGTTCGATCAGGAATTGATAAGTACCTTGCCGCAGCTGAAACTGGATATTCGGATAGGCCTCCTTGAAAGAGTAAATGACCGTAGGCAGCAGCTGGCCGGCCAGGCTGGTCGGGAAGCCGATCTTTACCGACCCGCGCTCCGGATCCAAATGCTCATCGATTTGCTTCTTTGCATAATCGATTGCCTGCATGGCTGTTTCGATATGGGTTAGGAAGGTACGTCCTATTTTGGTCAGCTTGACATTTCTCCCCTCGCGTTCGAACAGGTCCACACCCAATTCATCCTCCAAATTGCTGATTTGCCGACTGATGGCGGACTGAGCGACAAGCAAATATTCTGCAGCTTCCGACATATGCTCCCGTTTGGCAACCTCGATAAAATAGCGCAGTTGACGTAATTCCATGCTGCACTCCTCCTTTCTATCTCAAAATGAGATTGATTCTATCTAAATTATATATTGTTTCGATCAATTAGAAAACCTACAATGTACTATAAGACAACATGTCGGTTTCGAGACAGAGAGTGAGGGATTAATAATGGCATTTCATTTTCTACCAAAAGCACAAGGCCTTTATCGACCGGAATTCGAGCACGATGCATGCGGTATCGGCTTGTACGCGCATATGAAGGGGAAAGCAGCCCATTATGTCGTTCAAAAAGGATTGCAGCTGCTGCGTCAGCTGGATCACCGCGGCGGTCAAGGGAGCGATCCTGCATCAGGGGACGGAGCGGGGATCATGGTGCAGCTTCCACACCGTTATTTTTCCGAAAAGACCGAATTTTCTTTACCTGAAGCGGGTGCTTACGGCGTGGCGATGATTTTCTTCAACACGCAGGACTCCCAGCAGGAGGAATTGGAAAGCAAAATCAGCTCTCTTGTGGAAGCGGAAGGTCAGCACGTAATCGGCTGGCGCACCGTACCTGTCGATGACACGCACATCGGCATCATGGCAAAGGACGTGAAGCCTTATGTCCGCCAGCTGTTCGTGGGAATCGGGGAGCAGACAGAAAAGGGCCTCCCGTTTGAGCGGAAGCTGTACGTGATCCGCAAGCAAGCGGAAAACGAAGCAAAAGAAATGCAGCAGCATCTGTATTTCGCGAGCTTTTCCAGTGAGACGATCGTCTACAAAGGGATGCTGACCTCCGCGCAGGTCGATCAGTTCTACCTGGATCTGCAGGATCCGCTGTTTGAGAGTGCATTTGCACTTGTGCACTCCCGCTTCAGTACGAATACCTTCCCAAGCTGGGAACGGGCCCATCCGAACCGTTATCTCATCCATAATGGGGAAATCAATACGCTGCAAGGGAATGTCAATTGGATGCGCGCCCGTCAGGAGCAGCTGGTTACCAAAGCTTTCGGTAAGGACGCAGCTAAGATCCTGCCGATTCTGGATACGGACGGAAGTGATTCCTCCATCATGGATAATGCTTTTGAATTCTTCGTGCTAGCGGGCCGTAAACCGGCTCATGCTGCCATGATGATGATTCCGGAACCATGGGATAAGAACCCCTATATGGATAAGGAAAAACGTGCTTTTTATGCTTATCATAGCACATTGATGGAGCCTTGGGACGGTCCGACAGCCATATCGTTCACGAATGGGAAACAAATCGGCGCAATCCTCGACCGTAATGGTTTGCGTCCCGGTCGTTATTATGTGACGAAGGATGATCATCTCATCCTCTCCTCCGAAGTGGGAGTCATCGATGTCGAGGAAGAGAATGTCCTGCTTAAAGATCGGCTCAGCCCGGGCAAAATGCTGCTATTGGATTTGGAGCAAGGCCGTTTGATTCCTGACGAAGAAATCAAGCAGGAGATGGCTGCTGCAGAGCCGTATCAAAAGTGGCTGGATGATAATATCGTGGAGCTCCGCGATCAGACGGCTGCAGATGATAGTGCTGTCGAGGACCTTGTCACCAAACAAAAGGCATTCGGCTACACATATGAAGATGTCAAGAAGTATCTTGTTCCGCTTGTATCAGAGGGCAAAGACCCGATCGGGGCGATGGGGAATGACACGCCGCTCTCTGTGCTGTCGGACCGGCCGCAATCGCTGTTCAATTATTTCAAGCAGCTGTTCGCCCAGGTGACGAACCCGCCGATTGATGCATACAGGGAGCAGATCGTTACCAGCACGCTTTCCTATCTTGGAAAAGAGGGCAATTTGCTGCATCCGGATGGAACGAATTGCAGACGGATCAAATTGGCATCACCTGTCATTACGAATAACCAGCTGGAACAGCTGATAACCGATAAAAGCGGTGATTTCAAGCTGCAGGAGATCCATACATTATTCGGGAAAAACCTCCAGAAGAGCATGCAGCGCATTTTTCAGGAGGCAGAGGAAGCAATCAGGAAGGGCGTCAGCGTTCTTGTGCTGACTGACCGCCTGATGTCTGATATATACGTACCGGTTCCTGCTCTGCTTGCTGTGAGCGGGCTGCATCAGCATCTCATCCGCAAAGGTCTTCGGACCAAGGTCAGCTTGATCGCCTCAGCCGGGGAAGTGCGGGAGGTCCATCATGTCGCGACGCTGCTCGGCTATGGGGCAGATGCGATCCATCCTTATCTGGCGTATGCAACAGTGAAGGAAGCAATCGATCATGGCGATATTGACTTGACTTATCCTGAGGCCATCAGGGAATATGCTGCCGCATTGACCGAAGGCGTCGTCAAGGTCATGTCCAAAATGGGCATCAGCACTGTACAAAGCTACCGCGGGGCACAAATCTTTGAGGCAGTCGGTATCAGTCATCATGTTATTTCCGAGTATTTCACTGGTACGACGTCCCAAATTGATGGAATTGATTTGGACACCATTGCCCTGGAGGCGAAAAAACGTCATCAAGCTGCCTATAAATCAAGGACGGCAGCCCTGGAAACCGGCAGTGAGTACCAATGGCGGAAAAACGGGGAACATCATGCGTTCAATCCCAAAACGATCCATACGCTGCAATGGGCGTGCCGCCGAAACGACTATGACTTATTCAAGGAGTATACCGAAGCTGCCGATCAGGAACGGCTCGGATTCCTTCGCAACCTTTTCGATTTCAAGAAAAAGAAGGCGATTCCGCTTGATGAAGTGGAATCGGTGGAAAGCATCGTGACTCGCTTCAAAACAGGGGCGATGTCCTTTGGATCCATCAGTGAAGAAGCCCATGAAGCTCTTGCGATCGCGATGAATCGCTTAGGCGGCAAGAGCAACAGCGGCGAGGGCGGCGAAAACCCCAAACGTTATACGATGGATGAAAATGGAGATTACCGCCGCAGCGCCATCAAGCAGATTGCTTCCGGCCGTTTCGGTGTCATGAGTTCCTATCTGGTACAGGCGAATGAGCTGCAAATCAAAGTGGCGCAAGGAGCAAAGCCAGGGGAAGGCGGACAGCTGCCGGGTAAGAAAGTATACCCATGGGTTGCTGATGTACGGAAATCCACTCCAGGTGTCGGCTTGATTTCTCCGCCGCCGCACCATGATATATACAGTATCGAGGATTTGGCGCAGCTGATCCACGATTTGAAAAATGCCAATAGAGATGCACGGATCAGCGTTAAATTGGTTGCCAAAGGCGGCGTCGGTACGATTGCTGCCGGTGTGGCAAAAGGAAGCGCTGATGTCATCGTCATCAGTGGATACGACGGTGGTACAGGTGCATCTCCGAAAACAAGTATCAAGCACGCTGGTCTTCCATGGGAGATCGGGCTGGCGGAAGCACACCAAACGCTTATGCTGAATGGTTTGCGCGACCGCGTCCGTTTGGAAACCGACGGTAAGCTGATGACTGGGCGCGATGTCGTCATGGCTGCTTTGCTTGGTGCGGAGGAATATGGCTTTGCAACGGCTCCATTGGTAGTCTTGGGCTGTGTCATGATGCGTGTCTGCCATATCGATACATGTCCAGTCGGCATCGCGACGCAAAACCCGGAGCTGCGCAAGAAATTCATGGGTGATCCAGACCATGTCGTCAACTTTATGACCTTCATTGCGCAGGAAGTAAGGGAAATCATGGCGGAACTCGGTTTCCGGACAATGGAAGAGATGGTCGGCCGTACAGATGTGCTGGAGGTTTCCGAACGAGCAAAATCACATTGGAAAGCAGGGCAGCTTGATTTGAGCAGACTGCTTCATCAAATCGATGGACCGAAGACTTACAGTACGCCGCAAAACCATAAGATCGATATCGCGTTGGATACGACAGATATACTGCCGCAGCTGGAAAAGGCACTCAACGGCGAGGGAAAAGTGAATCTGCAAATGCCGATCCGCAATATCAATCGTGTGGCCGGTACGCTTGCAGGCAGTGAAATCAGCAAAAAATTTGCCGAAGCGGGCCTTCCGGAAGATTCCGTGAATCTGCATTTCCATGGTTCTGCAGGTCAGAGCTTTGGCGCTTTCACGCCAAAAGGGATGACCTTGAAAGTGACAGGCGATGCCAACGACTATGTCGGAAAAGGCTTATCCGGTGCAAAACTGATCGTCAAAAAACCGGCTGCATTCCGGGCATCCGCTGCTCAACAAGTGATCGCCGGCAACGTGGCGCTGTATGGAGCCACATCCGGTGAAGCGTATATCAACGGCAAGGCTGGTGAGCGGTTCGCTGTGCGGAACAGCGGTGCGACAGCTGTCGTGGAAGGAATCGGCGAGCATGGCTGTGAATACATGACTGGCGGTAAGGTTGTCATACTCGGTGAAGTCGGCAAGAACTTCGCTGCCGGAATGTCTGGCGGAATCGCCTACATCCATACAGGCGACCATGAAGGACTCAAACAACTTTGCAATAAGGAAATGGTTGATTTTGAACAGCTGACGGATAAAGAAGAGATTGCGGAACTTCGCACTATGATAGAAAAGCACGCCGCCTACACAGAAAGCGAAAAGGCACTCTTCATCCTGGAAAACTGGGAAACGGAACTAGCTTACTTTGTCAAAGTGATTCCGATCGATTACCGCAGCATGATGCATCAAATCGATGCACAGCGTGAGCTTGGACTTTCGCAGGAGGAAGCGGTGATGGAAGCATTTGTATGGAAGAACCAGCAGCCACAGCCAGTGAAAGAATCCGAGAAGCCAGCAGCTGTACATTAAGAAAGAGGTGGAAGTATGGGGAAAGCAACCGGTTTTATCGACTACAAAAGAGAAGAAGCAAGGGAACGCGATCCAAAAACGCGCACCGGGGACTGGAACGAATACGCCGCTCCTTTCTCTGATGCTACACTGAAGACACAAGGGGCTCGCTGTATGGATTGCGGTACACCGTTCTGCCATATCGGTATGGAAATCGGCGGGAGCACATCCGGCTGTCCGATTTACAACCTGATCCCTGAGTGGAACGATCTTGTGTATAAGGGTAAATGGAAAGAAGCATTGGAAAGATTGATGCTGACAAATAACTTCCCGGAATTCACAGGGCGCGTCTGTCCTGCGCCTTGCGAGGGCTCCTGTACGGTGGCAATCAGCGATCCGGCAGTGGCCATCAAGAATATCGAGCGGGCAATCATCGATAAAGGCTTTGAGAACGGCTGGATTACGCCGCGCATCCCACAGGAACGGACGGGCAAAAAAGTGGCGATCGTCGGTTCTGGTCCGGCGGGCCTTGCAAGTGCCGATCAGCTGAACCAAGCCGGCCACTCCGTAACGGTTTACGAGCGTGCCGATCGAGCTGGCGGTTTGCTTATGTACGGCATTCCAAATATGAAGCTGGATAAAGCAGTGGTGGAGCGCCGGATCAATTTACTGCGCCAGGAAGGAATCGACTTCATCCTGAATACGGAAATCGGCGAGGACATCAGTGCCGATGAGCTTCGGGAACAGTATGACGCTGTCATCCTTTGTACAGGTGCCCAAAAGCAGCGTGATCTTGTCATCGAAGGAAGGGAAGCAAAGGGAATCCACATCGCAATGGATTATTTGACAGCTTCCACAAAAGCGCTGCTGGATGACAAACGGACGATTCAGCCTGAATTCGATGCGGCTGGTAAAGATGTCATCGTCATCGGCGGCGGGGATACCGGTGCCGATTGTATCGCGACCGCCGTCCGCCAGGGAGCCAAAAGCGTCACCCAATTCGGCAAGCATCCACAGCTGCCCCTGGCTCGCAGTGCCGATAACCAATGGCCCGAATATCCGCATGTATTCGGTTTGGAATATGCACATAAAGAAGCGAAGGCGGTCTATGGGGAAGACCCGCGCCAATACTCCATCCAGACCACAAAATTCGTCATGGATGAGCAAGGCAATCTGAAAGAATTGCATACGATCGATATGCAGAAGGTCCGTAATGAGCAAGGTATGTTCGTCTACCAAGAAGTCGAAGGCTCTGAAAAAGTATGGCCTGCCGAGCTTGTATTGATCGCCATCGGCTTTGAAGGTACCGAAACGCCGCTTCTGACTGAATTCGGCGTCAATGTAACACCGAATAAACGGGTCGAAGCAGCATACGGAGACTATCGCACGAATGTCGAGAACGTATTTGCTGCCGGTGATGCCCGCCGCGGACAGAGTCTGATCGTCTGGGCGATCAACGAAGGAAGAGATGTGGCCAAACAAGTCGATCTCCAGCTGATGGGGGAGACGGTTTTACCTTGAACTTAAAGCAGAATTTCCGTTTGGCGGAAGTTCTGCTTTTATTATGGCTTGAAAAAGGAGAAGGAGCCAGCAACTTGTGAGAATTCCTGCCAGTATTTTGGCAGGACTCCTTCATTTTTTGGCTGTTCAACCGATAATTAGGAAATGGGGGATTCAATAAGGAGGAACATAATGTTATTGAAACGCAAAAAAGAGAAAAAAACAGACTCAGCGGGCGGTATCGATTTTACAAAAGGAACCAAGGCTGTCATGAAAGTCGAAGGCGAGCTCAAAAAACAGCTGGATATGATTCATCTGACAGAAGGGGACTTGCGTGTGCTTGCAAGGATGCAGCCGCTGGTACAACAGGAGATCGAGAGTATCGTGACCCGTTTTTATCAAAACATCACGAATCAGGATAACTTGCTGGCGATCATCGAAAATAATAGCTCCGTTGACAGGCTGAAGCAGACGCTGAAGCGCCACATCCAGGAAATGTTCGATGGCAAAGTCGACGCAGACTATGTGGAGAAGCGCAAGCGCATTGCCTTGATACATGCCAAAATCGGCTTGGAGCCAAAATGGTATATGGGGGCTTTCCAGGACCTTCTGCAGCAGATGCTGTCCATTTATGAAAAACACATTACCGACTTTCATGATTACCGTACCGTAGTTTTGGCTACGACGAAAATATTCAATATTGAACAGCAAATCGTATTGGATGCTTATAATACCGAACATGAACGTGTACATATAGAACATATCGAAACGCAGAATAAACTGCATGAGAGTATTCAAGCTACCTCCGAAAGCCTTACAAGTATATTCATGCAAGTGAACCATGCTGTGGAGGGACTGGTTGCATTCTCGGCGACGCTGACAGAGCAGAGCAATGAGACGAAACAGGCAGCAAAAGAAGTCGTGAACCACTCCGAGGAAGGACAAGCAGGACTTGTCTTTCAGCAGGAACGGATGCAGCGCATCGGGGATCAGATGGATATGGTACAGAAAGAACTGACAGCGCTGGAGCAAGCAGCTGCTAAAATCGGCAGCATCGTAGGCCTGGTAGAGGGCATTGCCGAGCAGACGAATCTGCTCTCGTTGAATGCTTCGATCGAATCGGCACGTGCAGGGGAGCAAGGGAAAGGATTTGCCGTTGTAGCAAGCGAGGTCCGGAAACTGGCGGAAGAGACGAAAACATCCGTATCCGATGTCACAGCGCTGATTCAAGATACCCATTCGCAAATCAGCAATGTAAGCAAGTATATGGCAGCCGCGGAAGAGCTGATTGCCAGCGGGACGCTACAGCTTGATGATGTAACGACTAAATTCGATAACATCATGACCCATTCCCAAAGCAATGAACAAATAAGCAGCCGTACCGAGGAAAGCATCAAACGATTTTCGGCTGAGCTCGCGGATGTAAAGGGAGCCATGCTGCAAGCTGAAGGCATATTGCGTCAATTGAATGAATTGACAGAAGCATAAAGAAACCAGCAGTCGATCGACTGCTGGTTATTTGTCTTCAGATTATGTTTGTTTGAATTGCTGCTTTAATGCTGAGGGTGCTTGTTTGATCGAGGAGATGACTGTCTTTGTTCCTTCTGTGATGGATTGGATATTTTCCTGAATATCCTTTTGATGCTGCTGCAGTACAGCCTGTTCTTGTTTGATCGTCTGCATATCCGCTTGCATCGGTGCCATCGTCTTATTGATTTTGTTCTTCGTCGCCAGCATGGATTTCGCAGCCTTCATGATCATGACTGCTGCTATTGCGAGCGCAGCGACTATGATGATGCCGCAAATGATCCACATGATTGTACCCGTTTCCATATGCCGTCCCTCCTTTATGTATCTGCTTTTCTTTTCCCTGATCTTTGTCCATCGTAACACATGGATAGTGATTTTGTTAAAATTTTAGGTTGAAACTGACTGATTTCTCCTTTATAATCTGTTGATAAGATATTGTTGTCGCAATATTCTATCATTAGGAACAATTTAAAGAAAAAGAAAATCTAAAATGACAGGGAGTCCTAGCTTTGAAACAACAAACCTTTGCTTTTACACGCAGCGAAAATTTAAAAGAGAAACCGGAAGCAAGCACGCTTCAATTCGGAAAGGTGTTTACCGATCATATGTTCACGATGGATTACACTGCCGAAGCTGGCTGGCATGATCCGCAAATCGTACCATATGCACCGCTCGAACTAAATCCTGCAGCCATGTGTTTCCACTATGGTCAAACTGTTTTTGAAGGCTTGAAAGCCTATTTGACGAAAGAAGGTAAGGTTCTGCTGTTCCGTCCGGATAAGAACTTCGAACGTATGAACCGCTCGAATGACAGACTATGCATTCCGCGCTTGGATGAAGAACTGGCCTTGGAAGCATTGCGACAGCTTATTTCGATCGAAAAGGATTGGATCCCGACTGCAGAAGGAACATCACTTTATATCCGTCCGTTCATCATCTCAACGGAACCGTTCCTTGGCGTAGCTGCATCTGCCAGCTACAAATTCATCATCATTCTGTCCCCTGTGGGAGCTTACTACAAAGAAGGTATCAATCCGGTAAGCATCGCAGTGGAGAATGACTATGTACGTGCAGTCAAAGGCGGTACCGGTGACGCGAAAACCGGCGGTAACTACGCTGCCAGCCTGAAAGCGCAGGAAGTTGCAGCAGAATCCGGCTTCTCCCAAGTCCTTTGGCTTGATGGAGTGGAGAAGAAATATGTCGAGGAAGTCGGCAGTATGAACGTATTCTTTAAAATCGACGGTGAAATCGTCACGCCTCAGCTGAATGGAAGCATCCTGCAAGGTGTGACACGAGATAGCGTACTTCATCTATTGAAGCATTGGGGATATCCTGTGACAGAACGCCGTGTGTCGATCGCCGAAGTGATCCAGGCTCAAAAAGAAGGCAGACTGGAAGAGGTATTCGGTACTGGTACAGCAGCAGTCATCTCTCCTGTCGGAAAACTGTTCCATGAAGGCGAAACATATGAGATCAACCAAGGTGTCACTGGTGAAGTAGCAAAACGGGTCTATGATACGATCGTCGGCATCCAGAAGGGCGAGCTGGAAGATACATTCGGCTGGACAGTCGAAGTGCATTAACTATCTGAGATGATCCGTAGGGAAGACAGTAAGCAGCACCCCCATCGCCGCGTCGTGGGGGTGCTGTTCTTTTTTATGAAACTAGCTTCAATCTTATTGCCCCTCCTGATGCCAGGGCTCATACTATCCGTTTCCCATCCTTTGGATCATTAATAAATATCATTCCTATGCTTGCTTCGGCGGATGCTCCGATCCCTGTTCTATTTATTCATTTTCAATGAAGTTTTTTGTTATTAAGCTAGGAGCTTCCGATATTTTGCTATATAATCGTTACTAAAATGAGTTATTGGACGAAAAGGTGAATGAGTGATGAAGAGAATAATCGTAAAAATAGGCAGCAGCATGCTGTCGGAACAAGGCGGGGGAATGAGCGAAGCGAAAATCCGCCGGCATACCGATCAAATCGCCGCTTTGATCAGGGAGGGGCACGAGGTCATCCTTGTATCATCCGGTGCAGTGGCAGCCGGTTTCCGTCAGCTCGGCTATCCGTCAAGACCTGTGACGATCGAAGGGAAGCAAGCTGCAGCTGCCATCGGACAAGGCTTGCTCGTACAAGCCTATACAGAAGCATTTGATAAATATGATATGAAATGCGCGCAGCTGCTTTTGACACGTGATGTGTTCACAAATGCCGATCAATATAATAACAGCTATAACACGCTGCAGGAGCTGCTGAAGCGACATATCGTCCCGATCATCAACGAAAATGATTCTGTATCCATCCGGGAGCTCACATTTGGTGATAATGATATGTTATCTGCTTATGTCAGCGGACTTGTCAAAGCTGATTTGCTTATTTTGATCACGGATGTGGATGGGATATACGACAAGAATCCGAATACATATCCTGATGCGAAGCGTTATCAGCGCCTGGATAGGATTCCGGCTGAAATGCAGGCTTCCATCGAACAGACTTCCGGGTCCAAAGTCGGCACCGGGGGCATGTATTCCAAGGTGCTGGCAGCCCAGACTGCACTCGAGTTGGGCGTGCCGGTATTCATCGGCACGACAAATGAGTCATCGACGCTGCTCGAGATCGCCAAAGGGAACGGCGCTGGGACATATATCGGGGATGAAGCATCCGAAGTACAGCGCAAAACCAAGCAATGGCTGACGCATCATGCCAGGGCGACAGGCAGTCTTACCATTGATGCCGGCGCAGCCGAGGCATTGCTGCAGAACGGCAAAAGCTTGCTGCCGATCGGTGTCACAGAGGTGCAAGGCACTTTTTCCGCATCAGCTGTTGTCGATATCAGGACATCGGATGGAGATACTATCGCTCGCGGAATCAGTGATATTTCATCGGCGGACCTTAGGGAAATGCTTATCAGCCGGGAGTCCGATCCAGCTTCGGTATGGCATAGGGCCGTCGTGCATCGAGATTATATCGTATTGCTGTGAACAAGCCGCCAAGCCTGTCTGCTCGGCGGCTTCGGTGTATAATGAGACCAAGGAAGGAGTGACAGCAGATGAAAGTAATCATGCTCGTCCAAACGATGTATAAAAACCAACTGCTCCGTGAAGGCGGTACATACGAGATTCCAGAAGACACAGCAGCTCGCTGGATCAGGAGTAAAATCGCCAAAGCAGCAGAGTAAGGAGGGATTTTATGGATTTAGGATTGACAGGGAAGACAGCATTGGTCGCAGCTGCCAGCAAAGGTCTGGGGAAGGCAACAGCCATGCAGTTCGCCAAGGAAGGCGCCTGTGTCCATATCATCAGCCGGGATGAACAAGCACTGAAACAGACAAGGGATGACATCATCAAAGAATCAGGTAATGCGCTTGTTTATTATTCTGTTTGTGATATTACGGATGCAAACGACATTTCCCGTGCAGTGGAATCCGCTAAGCAGCATACTGGTTCAATTGATATTCTAATCAATAATGCTGGCGGTCCGCCGGCCGGTAAACTGCTGGATTTCAGCGATGAAGACTGGCAGCAGGCTTTTGAACTGAATCTATTGAGCTTCGTTCGTTTTATTCGGTCAGCAGCTCCTATCATGAAGGAAAATGGCGGCGGTCATATTCTTAATATCGCTTCATCCTCCATTAAGCAATCCATTGATAACTTGCTGTTGTCCAATACATTTCGCGCTGGGATTGTCGGCTTGGCAAAGTCACTTTCACAGGAACTGGCACCAGACAATATTTTAATCAATACACTGGGGCCTGGGAAAATACATACCGACCAACTGGATCAGAAGACAGCCGATCAGCTTGGAAAAAGGCTGGATGAAGTCCAGGAGCAAAGCCAAGCGGCTATCCCGATGGGCAGATATGGTACGCCTGAAGAATTTGCCAACATGGCCGTTTTCCTTTGTTCTTCAGCTAATTCCTATATTACCGGACAGGCTTTCGTCATTGATGGCGGTATGGTTAAAAGTATTGGCTAAGCTAAGCCTTTGCCTTGAGCCGGTAATGGCTCAGAGCAAGCAGTGGAAAAATGTGCGGATAGCTTTCATAACGGATATAAAATTGGCCGGGTAGTCCGATCCCGGTCGGGTAGTCGATCGAGGCCTGCAGCAGAGGTTCTCTCAGCAAAAAGCTGATGCCTTGCTGTACCTCCTTGCTATCCTGTTCGCCGCTGGCAATCAAAGCATCAACTGCCCAAGCAGTCTGTACGACAGTACTGATCGGCAAATCTACATACGTTCCTACTTCCGCACTTCTACATGATTCCCCCCAGCCGCCATCCTCATGCTGAACAGCTTTCAGCCAGTTTACAGCACGTTTCACGTGTTTTTCTGACGGTTTTATGCCAACTGCTGCAAGGCCAGTCAAAGCAGCCCATGTACCGTACAAATAGCAAACTCCCCATCTGCCATACCATGATCCATTTAACTGCTGATGCTTATAAAGCCAGCGGATGGCTTTTTTCACATTGGAATGGTCTTTTTTCAAACTGGCATAAGTCCCGAGATATTCCATGACACGACCTGTCAGATCTGCAGTAGATGGATCGATCGCTGCATCTTCAGCATTTTCGATCGGCAGCTTACCAAGGATCCACCAATCTGTATCCTTCTCGAATGCAGCCCAGCCGCCGTCTTTGTTTTGCATTGCCAGCAAATAATCCGTTCCTTTTTTCCAGGCACGCTTGATGGAAAGATCTTCACGGGCCTGCCTTGTGATGGCGCGGAGTGCAGCGGAGGTATCATCGTTATCGGGATGATTCGTATTGATATCCGAAAATCCCCAGCCGCCTGGCTCGGCTCCTGGCTGATGAATTTGCCAGTCCGCCTTTTGGACATGCTGCCGCTGCAGCAGATAGTGATTGGCTGATTGAATCATCTTTTGTTTTACTGGAGCGCCTGCTTGCTGAAGTGCATAACTGAGCAATGCTGTATCCCAAACAGTTGAAGTGGAATTCTCTACATGGATGCCGTTGCAGTTTTCATTGACAAGAGAATGTATCCCTTTTAATGCCTGCTGTATCCTAGGATTATTTTCTTCATATCCTAGCGCCAGGTAGGCGTAGACCATGAAGAAGGTAGCACTTGCATAGCTGTAGAGTGTTCCATCTGATTCCGTACGTTCCTGCATATATTGTTCCGCGTATCGATAGCCGGCTCGATGCAGCCGAGCTGGCAAGCGAGCCAGACGGCTCCATTCATTGGTAATGGAACGAAATGGCGAACGAGCATCCGTAAAATCATCCCATTCTTCTTCATATAATAGATGTTCAAGCTGGATACTGTGCGAGCTGATCCGTTTGAACTTTTTATTTAATAACAGCAGCATGGGAACAAAATGGATTCTGGCGTATGAACTGAATTGGAAGAAATTGATTGGGAATGTGGTCGGTACAAGCAGAGCGGTCATTGGGAACTTTAAAAAAGTTGGCCATGGTATCATACCGTGTACAGCCAGCATGAAGCGAATCATAAAGTGCGCTTTGTTGATGCCGCCGTTTGTGCTGATGAAGCGTTCTGCTGCTCGGAGCTCCTGAGCAGGGATTCCTGAAAAACGAAGTGCTGCATAAGCCAAAACAGTAGCCGATAAGTTGCCGTTTCTTTCGCCGGGATATGCTGCCCAGCTTCCATCGTCTCGCTGCTTTTTCAGTAATTCAATTTTAAGTTTCTCGACTGTATCTGTTTCTCTATCGAATGAAGTGAAAGTGATTATATAGAAGCAATCTGTTAAAACAGCACCTTCAAAGCACATGCGCCAAGATCCATCCTTCTGCTGCAGCTCTTCAAGCTTTCCTATACGCTTCTCAATTGCCGTCTTCAGATCTTCCATGTTGACCTGGCTCATGATACAGCTCCTTTTTCCCGAGAGTATGGAACGGAAAATATACTGCAATATGATAAAATATGCGGAGAATAGCTGATTATGACTTGAGCATCTATGTCCCAATCAATAGGAGGCTTATGATGCGAGCGATTGTAGCAGCAAGCACGGGTGG
>NZ_NQFP01000014.1:0-2614 GCF_002271665.1 Terribacillus sp. 7520-G
CGATATCAAAAAGCGGAAGGGCACAAAGGGGTCTGGCACCCCTGGTATACTAGGACTGGATGCTGTCGGAATCATTGAAAAGCTAGGAGAAGACGTTAAAGATCATCATGTAGGGAACAGAGTTATCGTATTCATAAACACAGCTGCATATACAGTAGCGAATGCACCGCTTGTCTTTCCGATTAACACGACTCAGCTGCTTATGCTTACTACTGAAACATGCAGCAAATATTCCTCCCACAACAGAGTAAAGGTGAAAAGTAAAGCTTGGTACTTTGAATAGGAGTAGACTTTTGAATTCGTTAAAAAAGGACCACCTTGTGTTGCTCGGAGTTCCTGTGAGAAGGAGCCGCAGTTAGCAGCGCCTTTTATATAATAACAAGTGCCGATATAGATATCTTTATTTTGTCGTCAACCATAAGCTGATTACTGTTATCATCTGTTCTATTAACTATGGTTCCGTCGGAGAATTCAACCTCTTGCAGTTGTCTGTTATTTCCGTACTTATTGAGATTCATTACAAAGTCAAAGCGATTTATCTATGACCTTTATAACCTTAAGGAGAAAGTAAAGTATATTGTTAACTATGGTATAATGTGATATTAATTATGATACATTATGAAAGAGGGTAAGTACCATTGACTTCTAATAGTGATAATTCTCAAAAAGCATTACAACGAGGAAGGCCAAGGAGTAGTGATGTTGATAAGCGAATTATTGATGCAACGCTAACTCTTCTAGCTGAAGTTGGTGTTGAAAAAATAAGTATGGAAACAATAGCATCCAAAGCTGGAGTAGGTAAGAGCTCCATTTACCGGAGATGGAAAAACAAAGATGATCTTATTCTAGATGCGTTGGAACAGTTAAAACCAGAATTTAATGTCCCTGCAAACGGTAAGTTAGATGATAACTTATTTGAACTCTCTAGAAACTTCGCAGAGCAAATGAATAATCCTCTTGGTAAGCAAATGCTCTCCCTTTTAATTTCTACTTTATCAAGTAATTCGCAGATATCCGAATCTTATTGGGAAAACCATTCACTACCTAAAACAAAGGAAATTTCAAACTTGTTTCAAAATTGTCTTGAGGAAGAAAGTATCCGTAGAGATGTAAATTTGGATCTTGTTTCTGAATTTTTAATTGGGTTCATCATCTATCAGCTTTTGATGAAACCATCAACAACAGAAATAGAACCTCATATAAGAGCAGGAATTGATATAGTTTTAAATGGTATAAAAGAAAACAAGTAAAACTTAACCTTGCATTTAAGCAAGGTTTTTTATTGACAATATACGATACGATACTGTATCGTATCATATATAAAGTTGTTGAGGAGTGAAAAGAATTATGAGTAAAGATAAAAAGACTGTGATTATTACGGGTGGGAATACTGGGTTAGGGTACGAATGTGCTAAAGTAATTGCAAAAAACAGTCCTGATTGGCACATCATTTTAGCTTCACGAAACAAAGATAGGGTAAATTCAGCTGTCAAAGAATTGATTGTAACTACAGGGCATCAAAACATTATTGGAATGGTACTGGATTTAGCTTCGTTTTCTTCCATACATCATTTTGTTGATCAATTCAATCAAGCTGGCTTGCCACCTTTACATGCCATTATTTGCAATGCAGGACTACAATTTGCAAAGGGAACACAAGCTACTGCTGATGGTATAGAGAGCACATTTGGAGTTAATCATCTAGGACATTTCTTACTTGTAAGATTGTTAATTGAACAACTTCAAGATTATGGTTGTATTGCAGTTGTTAGCAGTGACACCCACGATCCACTAATGAAAACAGGTATGCCTGCACCAAAATATTTTCATCCTAGTGTTATGGCGGATCCTCAAAAATCAGATGAATCATTAGCAGGCCTTTCATCTCTTGCTAAGGGCCAAACACGTTATACCACCTCAAAGCTTTGCAATATCTACTTTAGCTATGAGCTAGCTCGTCAAATTGAGAAATCTAAGCGTTTAATTACTGTGAAAGCATTCAATCCAGGTATGATGCCGGGTAAAGGTTCTAGCTTATCTAGAGATTACAATCCTATACTTAAATTTATGTGGAATAATGTGCTACCGATAATGCGTTTCTTCCGTTCAAGTGTACGGTCGACAAAGCAATCTGGTACAGATTTGGCAAATTTGATATTGGATAATCGTTATAATAGTATTACTGGAAAATACTTTGATGGACCAAAAGAAATACCTTCCTCAAAAGAATCTTATGATGTGAATCGTGCTAAAGAACTATGGAACTGGAGTTCGAGCGTTGTTGGTTTAGATAAGAGAATTTAGTGATACGGTAGGGTCTCCACATTAAAAAAGCTTGAAACCATTGGTACATAAGGGATTCAAGCTTTTTTCCGTAGAAAGTGTTCCAAGGGCGGTGAAGGAGCAAATGCTAACTTTGATGCTAGCTTTATTCTTCCGATCGCAGGTCATGTTGACCTGGCTCATGATACAGCTCCTTTTCTCGAGAGTTGTGGAACGGAAAATATACTGCAATATGATAAAATATGCAGAGAAAAGCTGATTATGACTTGAGCATCTATGTCCCAATCAATAGGAGGCTTATTATGCGAGCGATTGTAGCAGAAAGTGGTCG